>JAFSWY010000425.1 GCA_017444295.1 Selenomonadaceae bacterium
GCCGCGGCGCCGATGTCATCCTTGAGGTGGACCGGAACATGAACACCCTGCTGGACTTCCGCTATCATCGGAAGTTCAAGGGCGAAAACGGTGAGAACGGGGATATCAAGAACCAGTACGGGCACAATGCCCCGCCCTGCATCGTGAAGGTTCCCGCAGGAACGGTGGTCAGGGATGAGGAGACGGGCGAGCTTCTTGCCGATCTCACGGAGATCGGGCAGCAGGCTGTGGTGGCGCGGGGCGGCCGTGGCGGCCGCGGAAATGCGAAATTCGCCAATGCAGCCAATCGCGCCCCCACCTTTGCGGAGTTTGGGGAGCCGGGGGAGAGCAGGACGCTTCTTCTGGAGCTCAAGCTCTTGGCGGATGTGGGACTTGTGGGCTATCCCAGCGTGGGAAAATCCAGCCTCGTCGCCGCTGTTTCGGCAGCAAGGCCGGAAATCGCAGACTACCATTTCACGACGATTACCCCGGTGCTTGGCGTAGTCCAGACGGACTATGAGAAGAGCTTTGTCATGGCGGATATCCCCGGGCTCATCGAAGGCGCTGCGGATGGCGTCGGACTGGGGCACGACTTTTTGCGCCATGTGGAGCGGACGAAGCTCATCCTTCACATCGTGGATGCCTCCGGCATGGAGGACCGCGACCCTGTGGAGGATTACCACAAGATCAATGAAGAACTCAGGAAGTACAGCGAAAAGATTGCCCGTCGCAAGCAGATTCTCGTGGCAAACAAGATGGACCTCCCCCAGGCGAGGGAGAACTATCCTCGTCTGGAAAAGCTGGCGGAGGAGGAGGGCATCCGTATCTTCCCCATTTCTGCAGCCGCGAGGCAGGGATTGAAGGAACTCATTGCTTTTGTCGGGGAGGAATTGGAGAATTACGTGGAGGAACCGGAGGCCGGGGAGGAAGCCAAGGTCTATGGCGAAAGCGGCGAGGATCCCGAGCGCATCACGATTTCCCGCAATGACGCAGGGGATTTCGTTGTATCGGGGAAGGCGCTGGAAAAACTGGTTGCCATGACGAATTTCAACAACGATGAGGCTGTGCGCCGTTTCCAGTATATCTGGCGTCTCAAGGGAATCGACGAGAAACTGAGGGAACGGGGCATCAAGGAAGGCATGACGGTGCATATCGGCGAGATGGAGTTCGAGTACCGCGAATAGGGAGGAAATGTTTTGATACGCAATTCGTTGACGGGAAAGCAGAAGAGCTTTTTGCGGTCTTTGGGAATGAAGCTGGACCCCGTGGTGAACATCGGCAAGGAGGGCCTGACCCCCACGGTTGTCACGGCGGCGCGTGAGGTGATCAAAAAGAGGGAACTCATCAAGGTGCGGGTGCTGCAGAACTGCGCCGAGCTGCCCAAAGACATCATCACCATGCTGGCGGAGAGGGCGGATGCCGATCTCGTGCAGGTCATCGGGCGCAATGGGCTGCTTTACCGGAAGAACGAGGAGAAACCGAAAATAGAACTGCCGTGAGGGGGGAACCGGGATGGATGCAAGAGAGAGGCTGAGAGAGGCCGGGCGCATTGTCGTCAAGGTTGGGACGAGCACCCTGGCCTATGGGCCCGGAAGGCTCAACCTCCTGCGCATCGAGAAGCTCATTCGGGAATTGGTGGATCTCTCGAACCAGGGCAAGGAGATTCTGCTGGTTTCCTCCGGTGCCATTGCAGCCGGGCTGGGAAAGCTTGGGCTCGACAAGAAGCCGGATTCCATCCCGGGGAAGCAGGCAGTGGCCGCCATTGGGCAGGGAATGCTCATGCATGTTTATGAGAAATTCTTTGCGGAATACGGAAAGGTCATGGGCCAGCTCCTGCTCACGAAGGAAAATGCCGCGCGGCACCATCAGTATATCCATTCAAGAAATGCCCTGCTGGCGCTTCTTGAGATGGGAGCCATTCCCGTCATCAACGAGAATGATGCGGTGGCGGTGGATGAGATCAAGATCGGCGACAACGACAGCCTTTCCGCCATGGTGGCGACCCTTGTGGACGCAGATGCACTGATCATCCTTTCGGATATTGACGGGCTGTATACGGGAAATCCCCAGAAGGTTCCCGAGGCGCGGCTGATCGAGGAGATACGGGAAATCACGCCGGAGGTCGAGGCCCTTGCCGGAGGGGTAGGGTCCACGATGGGAACCGGCGGCATGATGACGAAGATCGATGCGGCAAAGGTTGCCATGAATGCAGGGGTGACCATGGTCATCGCTCCCGGCCAGAAGGACGGTGTCCTCCATCAGGTATTGGATGGGGAGCCGGTTGGAACCGTGTTTCCGGCGAAGCCGTCCCATCTGCGCCTGCGGAAGAGCTGGCTGGCTTTCGGCAAACGGCTCGCCGGCGATATCGTCGTGGATGAGGGCTGTGTCCGCGCCATGAAGGAACAGGGCGCAAGTATCCTTGCGGCGGGAGTCACGGAATGCGAGGGCGAGTTCCGGCAGGGAAACACGGTGCGTGTTTTGGGGCCGAACCGGCAGGAAATTGCCCGTGGCATCGTGAATTATGATATAGGGACGCTCAGGAAGATCCTTGGGCGGCAGACGAGGGAGTTTCCGGATTTGCTGCAGGGGAAGATCCATGAGGAAGTCATTCATAGGGACAATATGGTGTTAATGGTGTAGGAGAGCTAGGGGAAGGCAAATGGATATCAAAAACGAGATCATCAAGAAGGCCGAGGCGGCGAAGGCAGCCTCCTATCAAATGGCAATTTTGCCCACCGGCATCAAGAACAAGGCGCTTCATGCCATGGCAGATGCCTTGGAACGGCGGGCAGAGATGGTGTTGGAGGCCAATGACCAGGACTTGGAGGATGCACGGCAGAAGGGGCTCAAGCGTTCCTATCTGGATCGTCTCATGCTCAACGAAACGCGTATTGCCCAGATAGCGGAAGGTCTTCGCCAGACGGCGGCATTGCCGGATCCGGTGTCCCAGGGAGACTGGTCTACGGTGCGGCCCAATGGCATGGAGATCCGCCGCATCCGGGTTCCCCTGGGAGTCATCGGCATCATCTATGAGGCGCGTCCTAATGTGACCGCAGATGCAGCTGCCCTTTGCCTGAAATCCGGCAATGCCGTGATCCTGCGTGGCGGGTCGGAGGCGGTTCGCTCCAATACCGCCATCAGCTCCGTCCTGTCCAAGGCTGCATATAAATCGGGAGTACCGGAGGGAGCATTGCAGTTTGTGGAATTCACGGACCGGGAGGCCGTGGATGTCATGGCGCATCTGCCCGGGTACATCGATGTGATCATTCCCCGCGGCGGTGCAGGGCTCATACGGCGCATCGTCGAGAACAGCTCCGTGCCGGTGATCGAGACGGGAACGGGGGTCTGCCATACCTTTGTGGACGAGTCGGCAGATTTCGATCAGGCGATTGCCATTGCCGTCAATGCGAAAACCTCCCATCCCTCTGTCTGCAATGCCATGGAAACCCTGCTGGTGCATCGTTCCATCGCCGGGGAATTCCTGCCGAGGCTGGCGGAAGCGATGAAGGAAAAGAAAGTGGAGCTCAGGGGCTGCGAGGAGGCCCGCGCCGTTTGCCCGGACATGAAGGAGGCAACGGAAGAGGACTGGTCCACGGAGTACGGAGATCTCATCCTCTCCGTCAAGGTGGTGGAGGATCTTGATGCTGCCATCCGTCACATCAATCGCTACAATACGGGGCATTCCGATGCCATTGTCACGAGGAATCTCGAGAGTGCCCATCGCTTCCAGCGGGAAGTGGATGCGGCAGCCGTTTATGTGAACGCCTCCACAAGGTTCACCGATGGCTTCGAGTTCGGGTTTGGCGCGGAAATCGGCATCAGCACGCAGAAGCTCCACGCCCGTGGCCCCATGGGACTGGAAGAGCTTACCAGCACGAAATACCTCATCTGCGGGGATGGGCAGGTCCGGGTGTGAGGAATCTGCCCGGCTATCTCCGGACGATTTGGAACTATGTGCATACGCCAAAGGGCGGGCATGATGCCCGTGACTATCTGAGGGCGATGGCCTGGATTCTCTTGACCGTTCTGCTGGTCGTTGGCATCCTGCATTTCGCAGTGGCGGCGAAATGAGGAGAATGAGGTGTATGATGGAGAGCAAACATCGGATTGGCATTCTGGGGGGAACCTTCGATCCCATTCATCTGGGGCATCTCCTGACGGCAGAGGCGGTGCGTGATGCCCTGGGGCTGGACGAGATCCTCTTCATTCCTGCAGCAATCCCTCCCCATAAGAGGGGACAGGAGATTGCCCCTTCGGAGCACCGCCTCAGGATGACCGTGCTTGCCACGGCGGCAAATCCCTATTTCCGGGTATCGGATATCGAGCTCCATAGGAAAGGACCTTCCTATACGGTGGATACCATAGATGCTCTGCAGAAACAGCGGGGGGACATGGCGGAGTTCTATTTCATCACGGGAGCAGATGCCATCAATGAACTGGCGACTTGGCATGAGGTGCATTCTCTTTTGCAAAAATGCCATTTCGTCGCTGCCACGCGGCAGGGGACAGCGTTGGCCAGGGAGTCCCTCCACAGGGAATTCGGCGCCATTGCTCGGAAACATATCCATGAGGTTCCCACGCCGGAGATGGAGATTTCCTCCACGGAAATCCGCAGACGGATCCGGCAGGGGGCATCCATACGCTACATGGTTCCCGATGCCGTGGCGGAATATATCTACAAAGAGGGACTGTATCTATGAGCATTTCCATGACAAGGGATGAGATGAAAGCGATCCTGAAATCGCGACTGAAACCGGGCCGTTACCGTCATTCCCTCGGCGTGGCAGACACAGCGGTCTTTCTGGCAAGGCGGTTTGGGGTGAACGAGGAAAAGGCGTATATCGCGGGACTCCTTCATGACTGTGCAAGGGAATATTCCAACGACTCCATGAAGGAAGAGGCTGCGCGGAGGAACATTCCTATCGGTGCGGTGGAGGATGCCATGCCCCTGTTGCTGCATGCCTACATAGGGGCGCGCCGCATTGCGGAATGCTATGGCGTGGAAGACGAAGAGATTGCGCAGGCCGTCTGGCGGCATACCGTTGGCGGGGCTGATATGACAGATCTGGACAAGATCATCTATTTTGCCGATATGATTGAACCGAACAGGGAATATCCGGAGGTGGAGGAACTCAGGCAGTTCGCCCGGGAAAAATCCTTGGATGAGATGCTGCTCAAGGGGCTCAGCGAGTCCATTATCTTCGTAATCCAGAAGGGGGGCCTTGTCCATCACGACACGGTGCGGGCTCGCAACGAGATCCTCTTGATGCTGGAAACCGGTGAGGGATGACCCCATGAGGGAACGTTATGGAGAACAAGACGCGTGAAAACATCATACGCAAGCGCAAGATCCGGCGACGAAGGCGGCGTGTGGCCTTTTTCCGTCTGCTGTTCCTGCTCGTTGTCTTCGGACTGGTGGCCTCTGCTGTGCTCTTTGTCGGTTATGCCGTGTTCAACTGGTGCAGCCACATGTATTATGAATATCAGGCGATGTACCAGGACTACACACAGCGGCAGGAGATAAAGCGGGGTTCCATTGATTCCAGATTTGACGGCTATACGAATGTCTTGATCCTGGGAGTTGACGATGGTGTTTCCGAGGATGGTGTGGAGGGCGCCCATGCCGATACCATCATGCTCGTGAGCATGGTGCATGAGACGGGCCGTGTGCGCGTCATAACGATACCGCCGGATACCTGGGTGGCAATGCCGGGGACCGGGGAGGCAAACCGCATCTCCGCCTTCTATCCCGTCGGGGGCGCTCCCCTCATGGTGCGTGCAGTGTCCTCACTCCTGGGGATATCCGTCCATCAGTACATTGCGATTGACATGAGGACCTTTGTGGACCTCATTGATATTCTCGGCGGCATTGATGCCTATGTGGAAGATGACATGAACTATGATGACCCGGAGTCCGGGCTGTCCATTCATTTGCAGAAGGGATACCAGCACATGGATGGGGGGACGGCACAGAAATATCTGCGCTATCGCGGCACCGGGCTTGGGGATATCGGCAGGGTGCAGCGTCAGCAAAAATTCATCAAGGCGCTCTATCAGAAGGCCCTGCAGCTGGATACGGTTCCCAAACTGCCGGAAATCGCAGATCTTTTTCAGCATCGCATGACGACCAGTGCGGAGATTTTCGATTCGGCCCATCTTGCCAATGTGCTCCGACAGATGAGCAGCGATGCGCCGACGACGATGATGCTGCCGGGCGAGGCTGCGGCGGACAACGAGCGCATCTGGATTCCAAACCAGAACGAAATCGATATGAAAATACGGGAACTTTTCCCGGTTTACGAGATCAACCAGAATGATGGGGAATAGGAGGGATTTTCTTGACGGAACAGGAACTCAGCCTTGCCATCTGCAAGGCGGCAAGCGACAAAAAGGCAAGGGATATCGTGACCATGGACATGCAGGGGCTCATGTCCTCGACGGATTATTTTGTTATATGCTCGGCCAATACGGCGACCCAGGTGCGGGCAATCGCGGACAATATCGAGGAGGAACTGGACAAGGCAGGCGTATCCTTCCTGCACAAGGAGGGCTACCGCGAGGGCGAGTGGGTTCTTTTGGACTACGGAGACGTGGTGGCGCATGTCTTCCGCCAGGAAAGCCGCGAGTATTATGCATTGGAACGTCTCTGGGGTGATGCAAAGCTCACCCCTTATGAGGATTGAGATGGACGAGCAAAAAACGCGCAAATACGGCCCGAGCACCGTGGCGACCCTCAGGGTGGCAAGGATCTCGGAGATGGGGGCATTTCTTGATGCACAGACGGGGAATACCTCCGACGACATCCTCCTCCATGTGACCCAGCAGACAGCTCCCGTAGCTGTGGGGGATGAGGTGAGGGTATTCCTCTACCTTGACCCCAAGCGCCGCCTGACGGCCAGCATGCGGGTGCCGAGGATGAAGGAAGGGCAGGTTGCCCGTCTCAAGGTCATCAATGTGAGCAGGGATGGCGCATTTCTCGATGTGGGCGCGGAGCGGGGAATCTTTCTTCCCTATGCAGGCATGCGTGGCCGCCCGCAGGTGGGCGAGGTGGTCTGGGCAAAGCTCTACACCGACAAGTCGGGACGGCTGGCGGTCACCATGGAGGTGGAGGATGAACTGCGTCGCGCCTCCCGTCCTGCGGAAGGGGTGAAGGTGGGCGATATTCTTCATGGGTCCATCTACAACTTTACGGACAAGGGCGCGTTTCTCTTCAGCGATGAGCGCTACATTGTCTTTATCGCCAACAAGGAGATGGGCGTGCGCCCCCGCGTGGGGGAGGAGGTTTCTGTCCGCGTGACCTATGTACGCCCGGACGGGCGTCTCAACGCTTCCCTTCGGGAGGCAAAGGAAAAGGCGATGGCAACGGATGCCCGGCTCATCCTGGAACTTCTGGAAAATCGAAACGGCCGCATGCCCTACAGTGATGAAACCTCTCCCGATGTCATCCGTGACAAGTTCCACATCAGCAAGGCCGCATTCAAGAGAGCCTTGGGGCATCTGATGAAAGAAGGCCGGGTTGAGGCAAGGGATGGATGGACCTATCTTAAAGATAAATGAACAAATTTTCTTCTATTTTTTGCAATCCAAGAAGGATTTTGCGCCTTTATAACGAATTAAAACCTATAAACAAGTCTTGATAGAAAGATAAGGGAATATTCGATTCCAAATATGGGGGCGATTTGATGGCAGATAAAAAAGGAGAAAACAAGGGAATCCTTCTCGAGACGGGTACCAACGAGTTTGAGATTGTGGAGTTCAGCATCGGCAAGGTGAACTATGGCATTAACGTGGCAAAGGTGCGCGAGGTTATCACGCGGGCACCGATCACGGAAATGCCCCAGGCGCATCCCTATGTGGACGGGCTCTTTACCTTGCGCGGCAAGGCGATTCCTCTGGTCAATCTGCCACGCTGCCTGAACGTGCCGTCCTCGGATGTGCCGAAGAACATCATTGTGACGGAGATCAACAACTATGATATCGGCTTCCTGGTAGAGAATGTCTATCGTATCCACCGCATTTCCTGGCGGGATATGGAACCCGCACCGGAGGTGGGGGATCAGTCCCGTGTCGTGGGCATCATCAAGATGGAGGACCGCATTGTCCTGCTTCTCGATTTCGAGACGATCATTGCGGAGATCAATCCGGAAATCAATGCGAAGCTCACGACCTTCGAGGAAGCCACGGAGGATGTCAAGGATCAGCGTTCCGATGTCCATGTGGTGGTGGCAGAGGACTCTGCCATGCTTCGCGACCTGCTGGTCACGACGCTCCACGAGTCGGGCTATCGCTTCGTGCGTGATTTCGGCAATGGCCAGGATGCATGGGAATATCTTCAGTCCCTGGCAGCGAAGGGCGGCCCTATCGAGAACCATGTGCGGGTCATCGTCTCCGATGTGGAGATGCCCAAGATGGACGGCCACCGCCTCCTGAAACTGGTGCGCGAAAACGAGCGTTTGGGCAGGGTTCCCTTTGTGCTGTTCTCCTCGCTCATCAGCGAGGAAATGCGCCGCAAGGGCGAGGATCTCGGGGCCAGCGGGCAGATTTCCAAGCCGGAGATCAACCAGCTCATCGGCCTGCTGGACAACCTCATCTTCGGCAAGCCCATCCGTGCGTCGGAAAGGGAGGACTGAGGTCGAAGGGGAC
>JAFSWY010000053.1 GCA_017444295.1 Selenomonadaceae bacterium
AAAGAGGTAACTACCATTAAAAATCCTTATTTATCAAGGGGATAAGGCGATCCAACCGGGTTTCTAGTATAAATCCTTGAAAAACTGGCATTTGTCACATTCAGGAATCGCGTGCATCCCTTGTCAAAGAAAAGTTTCACGGAGCCTACCGGCCCATTTCGATGCTTGGCGACGGTGACCTCGGCAATGCTTTTCTGCGTCTTGTTCCAGTCGCAGTAGTCCTCCCTGCTGAGAAACAGCACCAAGTCCGCATCTTGCTCCAATGCTCCCGAATTCCGGAGGTCGCTCAGCATGGGGACTTTTTCATTTCTGGCTTCAACGGCGCGGTTCAGTTGGGACAGGGCAATGACAGGGACATGAAGCTCAATGGCAAGTTCCTTCAGCCCACGGGATATGCAGGCGATTTCCTGTGCCTCTGTTTCATTTCGTTCCTTGGGTGTCCGTATCAGTTGCAGATAGTCAATGATCAACAGGGATAATCCACACTTCGCTTTCATGCGCCGCGCCATACCGCGAATCTGCATAACGGACAGCCCCGGCATGAGATTGATGTAGAGCGGTGCCTTTTCGATGGTATCCGCTACCCTGAAATATCGTTTCCAATCGGCCTTCAACCATGTTTTCCCCTTGAATTTTTCTGCATCGAGGGCTCCCTCGGAAAATATCATGCGACGCAAAAGCTGTGCCTTGTCCATTTCGAGGGAAAAGAACATGACTGGCTGGTGCAGATGGACTGCCACATGAACGGCGATGTTCGAGGCAAAGGCGGTTTTCCCAACGCTTGGTCTTGCCGCCAAAAGGATGAGGTCGCATGCCTGAAAGCCGGGGGTCATTCGGTCAAGTGCAGGAAAACCGGAGGCTAGGCCAAGCAGTGCGCCCTCCGCATTTACCTGACGGTCAATTTCCTCCATGACCGTAGGCACCAGTTCCGGCATGGCAATGATTCCCGTTTTGACATTCCGGTGGGACAGTGCCAGAATTCTCTGTTCTGCCCGATCGGCAATCTCATCTGCGGAATCCGATTCTTCAAAGGCAGCACAAGCAATTTCCGTAGCTGCCTGTATGAGTTCCCGAAGCTGTGCTTTTTCTCTCACGATATTTGCATGATAGGCAAGGTTGGCAGCCGTGGGAACGGCGTTTGCCAAAGATGTGACGTAAAGGATTCCTCCCACCTGTTCCAATAAATTCGATGTTCGAAGTTCCTCCGTCACAGTGACGAGATCCACGGCCTCATTTCGTTGGATCAGTTTTTGCATGGATTGGAACACCACCCGGTTTGCTGTGCGATAAAAATCCTCCGGTCGAATCATTTCGGATGCGTTCATGGCAGCCTCATGGGTCAGGAACATTGCCCCGAGCACAGCCTCCTCCGAAGAATTATGTAAAGCTTTACATAACCGTGCAATGTACAATTTGGGCACTGTTTATGATAGCGAGGCATATAAATGGAAGGACAAGGAAAAGGCGGTAGAGTGGTTTCGGAGAGCCGCAGAGGTCGAGGGTGCGAAGGAAGCCGTTGAACTTCGTGCATGAGAACAGTGAGGCGGTGAACAAGGTATAGGCCTGTCAAACTCCCCGATTTCAATTGCATATTATCCCATTGAGCCATGCGGATATACCGCATACCTGCTATAGAGGAACACAGGAAAGGCTCACAGCAGATTGCCCTGAACTTATGTGCAACAGCAGTTTGGGGCATTTTTGCAGATATCCGATGAGGAAATATTGAAGGCATGAGCCAACAGAATCCATCAGAACCACAGCAATTCGCCCAAGCCAATCAACGGCTTGGGCTTTTCTATTGCCAAAAAACAGGGTATCAAAAGATACCCCAACGACGAAAGGAGAGCATTATCATGAAACAGGGAAGAACACTGGAAAAACTGGGGATGGAGCTGCAGCGCCAGAGGAACGCGAGGAAGGATTTCCTCGCGGACACCCGCAATCTCGTATTCAGAACAGAGGGCAGGGACTCACTCCTGTCCGTCCTGACGGAAAAGGGGAACCATGACTTCCCCATCAATGAGCTTGCCCACCAGCAGATTGCCGCAAGGCTGGGCATTCCCTACCGCTACTACCAGAAGATGCAGACAGAGGAGCCGTCCCTGCTGGGCACGAACGTCAACACATGGTTCCAGAAAACGCCGGAGCGCCGCATGGTTCGTGTGCTGGACGGCAATGTCCGGGCGTTCCTCTCCGACCGCTACCGCCGCCTCGACCATCTGGAGCTTTGCGCCGCCGTCCTCCCCATCATCCACGGGATGAAGGGAGCCAGCATCGAGAGCTGCGAGGTCACGGAGACACACCTTTATCTGAAGGTCATCCACAAGAAGATGAAGGCGGAAATTTCTCTGGGCGATGCAGTGCAAGCCGGGTTTGTCATCAGCAAC
>JAFSWY010000426.1 GCA_017444295.1 Selenomonadaceae bacterium
CATCTGGGCGAACACCGTCCATGCGCCCTGCTCCACCACATACCAAAAATCGTACCAGACCGTCCCCGAAGCTGCCAGACTGCCCAAAAGCCCCTCGTTTTTGCAGACGATGGCGAGCGCCACCGTCAAGCCGAAGAACGCGAATAAAATAACAGGCGTGTACATCGCACCGCCAAACCGCTGCATGCCCTGCATCACATGATCTTTGCTGAGCGTCATGTCCATTCCCTCCTGTAAAAGGCTTTTCTTTGCACAGCAGCCTCTGCTTCCTGCTTCAACCGCTCTCTAAGATATCTTATGGGAAAATAATAATAAAAAAAGTCCGCAAATGCAATAGTTTCGCGGACTTTCGGCATTTCATCCTCAGCATGCAACTTGGTACATTTCCTGTACTTTGGTACAGGCATCATTTCCGTTGCAGATACATGCGATACTGCACATACAGCACCTCAACCAGCATGAAGTATGGCAGCATGGACTGAAAAGCCGTATGCTCGTCATTTTCATCATACAGGCTGAACTGAGCGGGGGAAACGTAGAGATTCACCGTGGAGAGACTGGCCAGCGTGTTGTCGTGCAATTTCGTAATAGAGATAAAAGGCACGTCCCGCAGGCGAAGCTGGCGGGCAAAGTCCACCACCAGTGGGGTCTCCCCGGAAAGGGAGACGAAAAGGAAGAGATCATCCTTCGTAAGAGTGCGGACAAGCGCATGGAACTCCTCCAGCCCCGCAACTTCGTAGATAAACACATGATCGTAGAAGAACAGCCGCTTCAGCTCCTGAACCACATTGCTCTGGACATAGCCGGAAGCAAAGGCAAAGACCCGATTCGCCTCATGGATGAGGCGGCTGGCGCTGTCAAAATTGCGCTGGAACACCTTGTCCGCTGTCTGACTGTAGAATTCCTGAAGTTCCTGCAGCACATCCCCCTGGCCATAAGCCATAGGAGCATCTTCCAGCTTCAATACCGCCTTCAAATCCCCAAACCCGTCGAATCCCAGCTTCTGGGAAAATCTGACAACAGTGGTGCTGGAAACCGCGCAGGCCTTGGCCAGCTCATGTATGGAGATATGGCGCGTCTCCTTGCGATGCTGAAGAATATACTTCCAGATGGCCAAATCGGTCTCGCCCAGTTCCTGCAAATGACGATTCACGATTTCCTCCAGTCTCATGACTCCACCTCATTCCCGTCTTTCTCCAAGACTGTATGCACAGCCATTGGGCATGTTGATAACGACCTTCCTCCAATTTCAAAGCGCAAGAAAAGAAGGCAGGAAAGCATCATATATCCATTTATGTCCCCACCTCATGTTTTCAGTATAACCTTTCTATTTAGAAAAATCAAGAATTGCTATGTTTTTGGCAGGAGAACCAGTGAGTTGACGGTTCGAGGAGATTCGATTTTTGTCCCTGTGGGTAGGATTGGTGAGGCCATATGTCGAATACTGGTTCTAAGCACGGCATGGATATCCGCAAAGGTTCCCTGTCGGTAATGCTTGGTCCAAAATCCGTAGTGAGTCTGATTTCTTCATTACAAGGAGAGCCCCTATGTCATCCGCTAGATTCCTGTTTGCTGCTGTTCTGATTTCTGCCTTCGTGACGCCGTTCCTTGCCAGTTCCATCAATGTAGCAATCCCAGCCATGTCGGGGGAATTTCAGGTAGACCCCACTTTTCTCAGTTGGGCTGTGACAGCCTTCCTGCTAGGTTCTGCCTGTATGCTGCTTCCCTTTGGGCGGCTGGCGGATATCGTGGGGCGGAAACGGCTGTTTCATACGGGAACCGTATGCCTCATTCTCACCACGATCGGTGCGGGGTTGGTTCCCAATGTGGGAAGCCTGTTCCTTTTCCGTTTTTTGCAGGGCATTTCCACTGCCATGATTTTCAGCACGGGGACAGCGCTTCTGGTGGCCTCCTGCAAACCGGAGGAACGGGGAAAAACCATCGGATATTCCAGCGCAGCCGTCTATAGCGGTCTGACCTTCGGCCCGTTCCTCGGCGGAATCATCACCCAATATTTCGGATGGCGCATGATTTTTCTGCTGGTAGGCCTCCTGATGCTCACCTGCTGGCTTTTCATACGAAAAGTCAAGGACGAGTGGTATGGGGACAGGAAATGCCCGATGGATTATTCCGGGAGCGCCCTGTACTGCATCAGTTCCTTGCTCTTGCTCTATGGGCTGTCATCATATCGAACCTCTTCTGTTGCCTCGGAGTTGATTATCCTGGGACTGGCAGCAGGCGCCTTGTTCCTCTGGAAGCAGGTTTCCAGCACCGCGCCGCTGCTGCATCTTTCGCTGTTCCAGAATGCAATCTTTGCCATGTCCAATCTGGCTGCGTTCCTTCATTACAGTTCGACCTTTGCGCTCAGTTTCCTGCTCTCGCTCTATTTGCAGCTTGTACGCGGTCTGGATGAAGTGACAGCAGGAATGATTCTGCTCCTCCAACCCATTGTGATGGCATCGCTCTCCCCGCGGGCAGGCGCCTTGTCCGATCGTTTGCAGCCCCGGATTGTCGCAAGCGTTGGCATGGGCATCACGGCAATTGGCATTCTCCTGCTCTCTTTTCAGGAGGTACACACATCCCTTTTTCTCACCGGCACCGCACTCCTGATTGTCGGCACAGGATTCGCCTTTTTCTCTTCTCCCAACGGAAACGCCATCATGGGCTCGGTTTCGCAGAACGAGCTCAGCATTGCCGCATCCGTCATGTCCATCACACGAATTTTTGGACAATCCATCAGCATGGCATTGGTCACGCTTCTCTTGCAAAATTATGTTCAGCCTGAGTCATATGCTGATTACCAGACATCCCTCATGCACGGAATCCAAAGCAGCCTTCAGCTTTTTGCCATGCTCTGCACCCTTGGCGTTGGCATTTCCCTCATGCGGGGAAAGAGCTGAGGCGCAAAGATTCTTAAGGAACCACTGATTAAATGAGCTTTTGTCATTGGCGAAGGATTTTTCTGTCAGGCAAGAAAGATGCCGTGAAGTCGTAGCGACGCGCAGCTAGTCCTTTAGGGCAGGGCTACGTCGAACGGCATCTGACGCAGCATGA
>JAFSWY010000427.1 GCA_017444295.1 Selenomonadaceae bacterium
CATACCTATAACGATGGCGATCTCATTGCCTGTTTTGATACCAATATCCCCAAGACCGTAATGGAGACAATCGCCAATCGAAAGCCCCTCCGCGCCGTGTTTCGTGACGCGAGTTTCCCCGACAGCCCTGCCAAAATCAATGTGGGCGAGATTTTCAAGATGCTCTCCCCCGATACACGGGTGAAGGTGATTTGAGGAATCGGGATATGTATAAGACGTTTTTGCATAGGAGGTATATGAACATGAGGCTTTATAGCGAGCGTAATGGCAATCAGACGGAATACATCGTAAATTTAGTCTGGGATGAAGAAGCTCATGTCTGGGTGGCTATTTGTGATGAAATACCGTTGGCTTTGGAATCCGAGTCCTTGGATGAACTAATCAATCGTATCAGACTGGCAGCACCGGAGATTATAGAACTAAACAAATTGCCACACCGTGAATCTGTATGTTTCAGCATGGAAAAACATGAGAGAATGGTGTTTGCATAATGGCAGAATATGAGAAAAAAGTTCGTGAAATTTTGCATCAAAATAACTGTGTCTTTGTGCGACGTGGAAAAGGGAATCATGATATCTGGCATAGTCCCATAAATGGCAGAAATTTTCCCGTAGATACGAAAATAAAGTCTCGTCATACGGCGAATGCCATTATGAAACAAAGTGGTATAGATTACCGCTTTTAAGGAAGGAATAAGATTTCCGTACCACTGGTGCGGATTTTGGGGTGAACAATAGATGAAGCTGCAATTCAAACACCAAAAATTCCAAGCGGATGCCGCCAAAGCCGTGGTGGATGTCTTTGCCGGACAGCCTCATCTTACCTCGTCCTACATGATGGATCAGGGAAGTGGCGCAGCACAGATGAACCTCTTGGGAAGCGATGATTTCACCGGCGTGGGCAAGACTTACACCTATATCAAGACCATGTATGAACTGAACAAGCAGTATGGTTGGTCGAAATTCATCATCGTGGTTCCCAGCATTGCCATCCGGGAGGGCGTGTACAAATCTTTTCAGGTGACACAGGAGCATTTTGCGGAAGAGTACGGGAAGAAAATCCGCTTTTTCATCTATAAATCCTCCCAGCTCACAGAGATTGATCGTTTTGCCTCGGACAGTTCCATTCATGTGATGATTATCAATGTCCAAGCCTTCAATGCCAGAGGCAAGGATCTATTTTGTGGCAGAAACGAAAGGGTCAATGTCTTCCCTGCAACTGCGGCTGGTGGAGGAAGCCAAAATCCACTGTGCCAGAGAGCATTTCAAGGCCATCAGCGGCGGGAATGTGGTTTACGATGTGGTGGACAGCTATACGACACTGATGGAGAAGGTCATGAAATAGGAAGGGTGCGTCTTTTTACAGAGACGCACCCCTTTTGCCTTCTAAAATTAGAATCACAATAGATCAATGCTCCGATGCGGAGGGGAAGAACAGGTCAAGGGTATCTTCGTCCTCCGGTTTCCCGAGCCAGGAGCCGATGAGGAAGAAGAGAAGGGAGCAGGTGATGCCGATGGAGATCTGGTGGAGTCCCATGAGCTTGAAGCCGAGTCCCTGGGTCAGGCAGTAGACGATGGTGCCGCCCCCCATGGAGAGGAGCGCTCCCAGTTTGTTCGCCCTGCGCCAGAAAAGCCCCAGAAGCAGTGTCCAGAAGAAGGCGGTCTCCAGTCCGCCGAAGGCGAACATGTTGATGAGCCAGATGACGCTGGGGGGTGTCAGGGCGATGAGGAAGACGATGAGCCCGATGACCGTCGTGGAGGCTATGGAGAGGAGACGCAGACGACGGACGGAGGGTTCCGCTCCCCTTTTCGTGTGGTAATGAAGGTAGACATCCTTGATGATGGCGGAAGAGGCCACGAGGAGCAGGCTGGAGATCGTTGAGATGGAGGCCGCCAATGGGCCGATGATGGCAAGCCCCACAAGGGAGGGGGGCATGACCGTGACAATGGCGGTGGGGATGATGTTGTCCACGGTGCCGTAGCTGGCAAGTTCCCCGGTGAGCACGCCGTGGGCGAGGATTCCCGCAAAATTGATGCCGATGTTCATGAAGCCGATGACAACGGTGCCGATGAGCATGGCGCGATGGAGCCCCTTGGTGTCCTTGTAGCTGATGCCCCGGACAACCGACTGGGGAAGGGCAATGGTGCAGATACCCACGAGAATCCATTGGGTGAGATAGAGCCCCCAGGGCATGTTCCCGCCGGAGAAGGGTTCCAGCATTTCCGGGTGGTTTGCCGCGATGTTCGTCATGATGGCCTCATACCCGCCCCCTGCTTCCAGCACGTAGTAAAGGAGCAGGACGATGCCCACCATCATGGTGATGGCGCAGCAGGTGTCCGTGAGGGCCACGGCCCGGAAGCCGCCGATGGCAGTGAAGATGACCACGACAAATCCGAAGAGCAGGAGCCCTGTCTCGTAGCTGTAGCCGGTCACCGTGGAAAAGAGTTTTGCGCCGCCCACGAATTGCGCCGTTGTGGTGCCACAGAAGAAGAGGACGATGATGAAGGCCGCCATTCCCGCAAGGAAATCTGACCGAAAACGGGCACGGATGATGTCCACCACTGTGACGGCATTGAGGCGGCGGGAGAGGATGGCCACCCGCTTTCCGAAAATGCCGAGGACGAGGAAGATGGCCGTCACCTGCACCACTGCCATGTAGATCCAGCCGAAGCCGATCTTCCAGGCCATGCCGGGCCCGCCCACAAAGGAGCTCACCGAACTGTAGGTGGCCACCGTGGTCATGGCGAGGACGAATCCCCCGAGGCTGCGGTTGCCGACGAAATAGTTCTGCAGGAAGCCGCTCCCCGCTGCCTCACGGCGCACGTAGAAGCCGATGCCCACCATGGCCGCCATGAAGGCCAGCAATGGGACAAGTGCCGCAAGATTACCCATGCTTTTCTGCCTCCTCGTCCTGAAGGCTCATGTCACGGAAGACGTACTTCGTGAGGA
>JAFSWY010000428.1 GCA_017444295.1 Selenomonadaceae bacterium
ATCGAGGTGGTGGGCGCACAGGAAAACAACCTCAAGAATATCAACGTGAGATTCCCTCTGGGCACGCTGACACTGGTGACCGGAGTTTCCGGCTCGGGAAAGAGCACCCTGGTCAACGAGATTCTCTATAAGGGGATTGCGTCCCGTCTTTACCATGCCAAGGGGAAGCCCGGAAAGCACAAGCGCATCCAGGGACTGGAGAACATCGACAAGATCATCAACATCGACCAGCAGCCCATTGGGCGCACGCCGCGTTCGAACCCGGCCACCTACACCGGGGTATTCGACAGCATACGGGAGCTGTTCAGCCAGACCATCGAGGCGAAGACCAGGGGCTATCGGGCAGGCAGGTTCAGCTTCAATGTCAAGGGCGGGCGTTGCGAGGCATGCAAGGGGGACGGCATTTTGAAGATCGAGATGCATTTCCTGCCGGATGTCTACGTGCCCTGCGAGGTCTGCAAGGGGGCGCGGTACAATCGCGAAACCCTGGAGGTCAGGTACAAGGGCAAAACGATTTCCGATGTGCTGGACATGACCATCGACGAGGCGGTGGAGTTCTTCCAGAATGTGCCGAAGGTGGCGCGGAAGCTGCAGGTGATACAGGATGTGGGCCTGGGATACATCAAGCTGGGTCAGCCTGCGACAACGCTTTCCGGCGGCGAGGCACAGCGGGTGAAGCTGGCGACGGAGCTCTCCCGCCGTTCCACCGGCAAGACCCTCTACATTCTGGATGAGCCCACCACGGGACTGCATACGGCGGACATCCATAAACTGCTTGGCATCCTGCAGCGTCTTGTGGATGGCGGCGATACCGTGGTGGTCATCGAGCACAACCTTGATGTCATCAAGACCGCCGACCACATCATCGACCTTGGCCCCGAGGGGGGCGACCAGGGCGGAACCATCGTTGCCGAGGGCGCGCCGGAGGATATCGTGAAAGTGGAGGCTTCCTATACGGGAAAGTTCTTGAAGCCGGTGCTGGAAGAGAACAGGGATTGAATCGATGTGATAATCCAATATGGACATTAGGGCGTGTTGAAAAACGGAAACTGTGCGATACAGCGAGACAGTTTTTCGTATGGCAAGGAAGCGAAGGCGCAGTCGTAGCAGAGCTACGTCAAGTCTTCGCTGACGCAGACAGGCGGAAAAATGGCCGGTGTAGCGTGCAGGTGGAGTTTTCAACACGCCCTAAGAAAGGCTTTTCTCAAGAGGACAAAGGAGGTGGTGGCTATGCGTGAATTGAATTATGCTGAGATTGATAATATTGCCCAAAAAGTCAAGGAGAAATTGCGAGAACTTCCTGCCCCAATCCTCCAAAATTACAGCCGTGACTTTGACATTCGCTATGCCCACGAATCTACAGCCATCGAAGGCAATACCTTAACACTTAGGGAAGTGGCAATGCTGCTTGACGATAAAATAAGCATTGGTGGGAAAAATCTGCGGGAAATTTACGAGGTCACAAATCATGACAAGGCTTTTTCGTATGTACGGCGCCTTATAAGTGAAGGAAAAAGCCTTGACGAAAGCACATTAAAAGACATACATGAAATAATTATGGAGAATATCATGCCCGGCGGTGCGTACCGGGCGCATCGTGTGCGGATAACAGGAGCCTCTTTTGCGCCGCCGGATCAGTATCGGTTGCGGGAAGAAATGAATTTTTTCTTTGCGGATTTGCCGCAAAAACGTAAGTTGCATCCTATCGTATGTGCCGCATGGATTCATGCCGAATTTGTACGCATACATCCTTTTGCTGACGGAAATGGACGCACGGCGCGAATGATAATGAATTTTGAGTTGATGCGTGGCTATTTTTTGCCGATTGCCATCAAAAAAGCGGACAGGGAAAAATATTATGCGGCGCTTGATTTGTACGCCTCTGAGGGAAATTTAGAGGAATTTGAGGAGTTAGTATATTCCTGTGAGTATGATGCCCTCATCGATTTTTTAGATTTTTATCGGGAGGCATGACCTTTGTTGTTGCCCTTTCGATGGGAGGAATATATATGAAGGCAATTATCCATGCCAATGTTGTCGTTCCTGATGCGCAGGGGGATTTTGCGGTCAGGGACGATTGCTTTATAAAGTATGATGCAAAAATCCGGCAGGTGCTGCCCATGACGGAATGGGACGGCAGTGCCGA
>JAFSWY010000429.1 GCA_017444295.1 Selenomonadaceae bacterium
ATGGTGTTGATGGCGTTCATGGTGATATTCAGCTTGGATTTCAGCGTATCGGGATACCAAGTGGACGCATTGAGATAAATTTGGCTGTTGTTATTGACAAGACCGGTGAGATAAAAATTATTTGTCGCTTTCTTGAAGCCCTTCCATTGTTCCGAATGTAACGCCTGCGGATGCCTCGGCGATAAGAGGCAAGTCAAATTCCGGGAAGGGCTGCTCCTCCATGCACCTACGGATAAATGTCACCGCATCATCAAGCCGTTCTGCCGGAATAATGAAGGTGAGTTCGTCGTGGATTTGAAGGATGGGCTTGAGCCAAGGACGCTCCGGCAAACCTTTCAGAATGCGGACAATAGCCAGTTTCAAAATATCCGCTGCCGTTCCCTGGATTGGCGTATTGAGGGAACACCGCTCCGCAAAGGACTTCACGCTCCAGCTCTTGCTGCGAATGCCGGGAAGGTATCTCCTGCGCCCCAGCCAAGTTTCGGAATAGAGCCGCCTTGCTGCCTGTGCCTTCGTTGCCTCCTGCCATGAGGACAGCCCACGATACCCGGCTTTGAGGTTGGCAATGATGGACTCGCATTCAGGAAGGGTCTTTTCCACTCCGGCCTTAAACTTGAGGGTGTTTTGCAGTCCCTTGGGAAACAGCCCGTAAAATGTGCCGAAGTTGACATTTTTGGCGATGGTACGCTGTTCCTTATAATCCTTGCGATGCTTGTCCTGCGCTTCTTCGTAGGTGACTCCGAAAATGACCGATGTGGTGGCGGCGTGTATATCTCCGCCAGTCCGATAGGTTTCCATCATGCGTTCGTCCCGGCAGTAGAATGCGCCAACACGAAGTTCTATCTGGGAGAAGTCCAGCGAGAGGATGAGATGCCCGTCGGGAGCCTTGATGAAGTTCCAATTCTCGATTTGTGATGACCGTCCCGGTCAGGAGCAGCTTATACCTTGCCTTGTCGCCCAAATGGTGCATTGCTTTGGACTGCGCCGTGCGGCCTTCCTTGAGTTTATGGGCTTCGTCGGCGATGATGAGGTCGGCATCGTAGGCCAGCAGCTCATCTTCGAGCCTCCATGTGCTCTCGTAGTTCACCACCACGATTTGAAGCGGCTGTGCCTTGGCCTTCGCCAGTTGCTCCTTCTTCTTGGTTCCGCTCCCCGTAAGGACGGTGACTTCGTGGGGGAAATCTGAAAACCTCGCATATTCCTCCTGCCAAACGCCGAGGATACTGAGCGGAGCGACCACCAGCACCCGCTTGACTTTTCCTGCCTTAGCGAGTGCGCCGGAAATGGCGATGCTGACCAGAGTCTTGCCGCAACCCATTTCGAGGAGCAGCGCCACGCCCCGGCTTTTGATTACCCCGTCCTCCAAACCGAACAAGCGACAGGCGAAGTAATAGGCTCTTTGCTGATGCTCGTAGGGTTTTGCCCGGATGGGCATGGCGGGTATTTTTGAGACATTTCCTACCATATGAATACTCCCTTTTGCTGTATTGGGGGACTTCACATTTGAAAAAGTCCCCTCATGTTACAGGCAAAGAAAATCCGCCGAATTTAAACCATCGGGAAAATTTTTTTGAAAATAATTTCCCTGAGTTCCTTTTCCATCTTCTTGAGTCGCTTGCATACGGCGGTCACGCTCATTCCCATCTCTTTGGCGATGGCGGAGCGGGTCATCTCTTCGGTGTAGAAAAGGCGGAAGATTTTCTGCTGGTCGGACGGCAGGTACTGGACTGCCTCGTGGAGCATTTCCCTCTGGGCATCCCGTCTGGCCTCAGCTCTGCCTCGATACGCCGCCTCCAGTAGCAGACGATTCTCCTTGGCATCGTCTGCGCCGTCATCGGTCATTCTGTCCAAAGAAAGCACCCATTGGGAGGAACGGGGCATCTTGACGCTTACCTCAACACCTCCACCGCTGATGAAGGATATCGAGCCCCAGTTTTTGATGTTGTTGTAAACTTCGGCATCATCGAGGCTGTGCAAGAGTTTGATGTGAATGTCGGTCACATCCGGGCAGGAGCCGGGGCATAATGTGACCACCAACTCGCCTTTGGCGTTGTAATATTTGTAACGGCCTCGCTGATTAATAGGGGTCTTGTGGAATTTCTGCTTCATTTTTTCTCATGTCCTTTCTGCCTGACGCAGGGCAAAGGACATGAGAAAAGGTCTGTGTGTCGGATACCACAGACCTTGGGCAAAAAGGGCGCACCGAGGCGAGGGTATTCCGATTAAGACTGCCGTTTACCTATGGTGGAAACTAACAGACCTTTTTTGAAATATCCTTTGCCTTGAATGCGCACTCAGGCTCGATATTTATTTGTTGACTTAAAATAAAAAGACGGACATATCAGCCACAAATCAATGTGGTTTATATGTCCGTCTGGCGGCTCTG
>JAFSWY010000430.1 GCA_017444295.1 Selenomonadaceae bacterium
ATTATGGGAAGGCTCCACTTTTTTCATCATCCCATGCCGTTTCTTCAATATTTTTGGAATTTTCCACGTTGAGGATGCTCCGCTTTTTTGTTATACTTTTATCAGGAAAGGGGATGTGTCTGCATGTCGTCAGAGGCAATGGAGCGATTGCAGAATCGGATCGATGCGTTGGAACGGCGCATGAGGCTGGATTCCAACGATTTGGACTATGAAACGCATTTGAGGCAGAAGAGAGAGCTGCAGGCCATGCTCGATCGGATGAAGAAAGGCGGGGGTTCTATGGCAAAGAATACGACATTGCAGAAGGTGGATGACCTGATTTCCCATTATCCGGCATTGTCGACCTGCAGGGAGGATCTTGTGGCGGCGGTGAAGGCTGTCTGTGAGAGCTACCGTGGCGGGCACAAGCTCATCGCCTGCGGCAATGGGGGCAGCGCTTCCGATGCGGAGCACATTGTGGGAGAGCTCATGAAGGGCTTCCTGCTTCCCAGGAAGCTGGACGGGAAGATGAGGGAACGCATGGAGGAGGTTTGCCCGGAGGCGGCAGACTATTTCATGGAGAATCTGCAGGGGGCGCTTCCTGCCTTGTCCCTTGTGAACCAGGTGGCGCTCAACACGGCCTTTGCCAATGACCAGGCGCCGGATCTCTCCTTTGCCCAGCAGATCCTCGGCATGGGGGAGGAAGGGGATGTCCTCGTCGCCATCAGCACGTCGGGCAATTCCACAAATGTCATCTACGCGGTGCAGATGGCAAAGGTCAAGAGCGTGAAGTCTATTGCCCTCACGGGGGAGTCCGGCGGCAAGCTGAAGGGGCTTGCGGATATCTGCATTCGTGTGCCGGAGCGGGAGACTTACCGCATCCAGGAATACCATCTTCCGGTGTACCATATGCTTTGCATTGCGGTGGAAAACGAGTTTTTCGGAGAATAAGGAGGAATTTTTATGGGAGTGGCTTTGTCAGAGAAGACCATCATGAAGCTGCAGAATGGCAGCGATGTGCGCGGCGTGGCGGTGGAGGGCGTTGCCGACGAGCCGGTGAACCTGACGGTGGAGGCGGCCAACCGCATTGCTGCGGGCTTTCTTGATTTCCTGTCCCATAAGCTGGGCAAGAAGAAATCGGAGCTTCGCGTTGCTGTGGGGCATGATTCCCGTGTTTCCGCGAAGTCCATCAAGAAGGCGGTGCTGGGAGCATTGACTGCGGCAGGGGCTAAGGCGGTTGATTGCGGCATGGCATCGACCCCCGCCATGTTCATGTCCATTGTCTTTGAGGAAACGAAGATGGACGGCTCCATCATGATCACGGCGAGCCATCTTCCTTACAACCGCAATGGGATGAAGTTCTTCACCAAGGACGGCGGAACGGAGAAGGGCGATGTCATCGAAATCCTCAAGGGCGCTGTCCGCAACCCGGAGCTCACGGGGGATCTTTCCAAGGTGGAGAAGTTCGATTTGATTGGCTGCTATTCCAGGCATCTCTGCGAGAGAATCCGCGAGGAACTGGGCGGAGAAGAGAAGCCTTTGGCGGGGATGCACATCGTGGTGGATGCCGGAAACGGAGCGGGCGGATTCTTTGCCTCGAAGGTCTTGGATGTGCTGGGGGCGGATACGAAGGGCAGCGTATTCCTTGAGCCCGATGGCATGTTCCCGAACCACATACCGAATCCGGAAAACAAGCAGGCCATGGCGGCCATCAAGAAGGCGGTGCTGGACAGCAAGGCGGATCTGGGCCTGATTTTCGATACCGATGTGGACCGCATGAGCGCGGTGCTGGAAACCGGCGAGGAGGTCAGCCGCAATTCCCTGATTGCCATGATTGCGGCAATCCTGGCGCCGAAGTATCCCGGCAGCACCATCGTCACGGACTCCGTCACCTCGGATGAGCTGGCCGTATTTTTGGAGAAGGAGCTTGGGCTCAAGCATCTTCGCTTCAAGCGGGGCTACAAGAACGTCATCGACGAATGCATCCGACTGAACCATGAGGGGACGGTCTCGCCGCTTGCCATCGAGACCTCCGGGCACGGCGCCCTGTCGGAGAACTACTATCTGGATGACGGCGCCTATCTCGCCGTGAAGCTTCTCGTGGCAGCGGCAAAGGCGAAGAAGGAGGGCAAGGTTCTCGGCAGTCTCATCGCGAAATTGGGGCAGCCCGCCGAAGCCAAGGAGTACCGCATCAAGATCAAGGGCGAGGAGGATTTCCGCAGCTATGGAGAGAACGTCCTCAAGACCTTTGAGGAAAGGGCCAGAAAGGCAGGCATCAGGATTGCGGAGCCTTCCTATGAGGGGGTCCGTCTCGTCCTCGATGACGGATGGGCTCTCATCCGTCTGTCCCTCCATGATCCCAACATGCCCGTGAATGTGGAAAGCCGCAATGTGGGCGGTGTGGCGAAGATTTCTGCCAAGGTGGTGGAACTGCTGGATGGGTTTGCATCCCTGGATTTGAGCGTGTTCAAGTAAAGGGAATCGGTGTGTCTCCAAAGGAGGTGAAGCGGGCATGGCCCGCAGGCAAAATGAGGGAGATATTCAGGTACAAAGGAAAGCATGTCCTCTACAACACCGGCGAGGTAGAGGAATCCGATGAGGAAAAGGCGGTCGTGGAGCAGCCAAAAAGTTCCGCCGGGGCAGACCTTACTCCGGAGCAGATGGGGATTGTCCTTGGCTCCATGAGCGACAACCGCATCTCCGACAGCGTGAAGGAACTGGTGGAACAGAATACCTAGTGCAACAAGTTTGTGAAAGAAATACCTTTGAAACCCGGTTGCTGTTGTGATATAATCACTACAGGCAAAAGGAGCGTAATGCATAGCGTCCAAAAACAGAAACCCCGCGGGGGCATTCCCTACGGGGTTTTTGCTGTTTTTGGCACAGCACAGCCGGGGCTGATTACTCCAAGAGCGAAAGAATCACACGTCCGGCTATTTGCAGACATAATAGGCAGTTGTGCCATTTCGCGAGTATGGGCTTCATCACTCTTGATGCCGCGCTTGTCAACGGATGTTGCATCACTGAAATGATACGAAGATTGATGCTTCTCATCCCCAATAATCAAGGGCTTCCAGAGATTTGTTGCTCTGAAAGCCCTTAGAGTTTAGAGCCGCGCAATCACGACCACTCTGTCCTCCGGCGAGACATTGAGAATATCTAACGCCTCGTCAGGACTCCAGCCTTTCTTGGCAACGAGGGAGCGGACATTATCAATGATGTTATCTACTCGACCTTCATTGCGTCCATCCATTCTGCCCTCATCATAGCCTTCCCGTCTCTGCTCTTTGAGTTCCATCATCAGCGTCATGTATTCCACCCTCGTTTCGTTGTGTTGTTTCAGTCGTTCCACTTCGGCGGCGATGTCTTGTGTGAACTTGCCCTCGGCGGCTTTTCCGTCAACATAGGCGAGGAACTTGTCGATGTCCTCGTCCACCTTACCGATAGTGCCTTTGGTGTTCAGGAAAATCTTCACCGTCTCGTCCCCAAGCTCCAAACCCTCCTGCTCGTGGCATCGATTGGTGAAGGTGTATATCTTGCGGTCATTGCCGGAAAATGGGTCAAAAGTGCAGATAAAGATGACGAAGGACTTTTTGAGTTCTATGTAGTCTTTGCCCTTGCCTAGCACGTTGAGGTCTATCATGGCTTGGTAGTAGCGGGTGCGCTTGGCGAGCCAGTCGAGGGACTTGTCTGCCGTCTGCATTTCGATGTCAATAATCGTTCCGTCCTCGGTCACCACATAGACATCAAGCCGGATTCCCTTCTGCGTAGGGCTTGCCTCTATGGCCTTTTCGGCCTCGGGGTAGATGATGTCCTTAACCTTGATGCCGAGGAGTTTCGTGATGAGCCATATGCAGAGCCGCTTGTTCTGCATGACCTTTTGGAAGAGGAAATTGTCCCGGATGGTCAGTTCCTCCCACTCCTTGATGCGAGCCATTGATGTGCCTTCTCCTTCTTTCTTAATTTTACAACGGTTATCAGTTGCTGGCAAGTGAAAGTTCGGGATTGTATCCTGATTCTTGATGGTGTGGTACAATTCAAATCCATCCTAAAATCCCGGCCAAACTTTAACCTACAGTCCGCTACCCCTTATACCACAAGGGTTTCTCCGATTTTTATCGTCTTTGGGTAGGTGAAAGTCATTATCCTACGTAAAATCGTCAAAAGCCTTGAAAATACTGGAATTGTAGTTGTAGGTGAAAAAATATCCGGAATTTTCTGAAGCAATGAATTCATAATGACAAGGCTATCTCCAGCAATCAAGCGGTTTGTCCAATCTATTCCATGCTTATAGAACTGCAGATCCTGCTGCCGAGCCCTCATATTATCCAAGCGCGTCGGGAATAATGACATTTGCATTGTATCATAATCCTCCGATGCAGCTTTCAAAACCTTTCTCAGAATCTTATGAGGCTTTATGGATTCATGGATATGGATGGAACTGGTAGGCACCTCAAAACTCTTCCCTCCTGCTTTCCAGCCCACTGAAGCGTCGGGTCGATATGAGGGTCATAAGCATACTTCGTAGTTTCTTCCTTCACCCTGTCATAACGGGCATACCCTGCCTTCGGGTTATTCGACCGTTCATATTCCTTATGCTCGTAGGCATCGGCCTCGCGCATCTTGGAGATTTCTTTTTCCGTCAGCATTTCCTTCTTCTTGCGTGGCATGACAACACCTCCGTATCATTTTGAACAAAATCAATTACGATACATATCTTGCAAGGATACAAGCTGAATGGATTCCTTCTCTGCATTCTGCAGGAGCCACTCCGAAAAGCCGGTTTTGGAGAATAGGAGGTACTGCACCACAGTGTATTTCTTGTCCAGCAGCATCCGTCTTTCCTTCAACTGCTCAAAGATGGCCTTGTCCAGAAGCTCGTTCTTGAATTTGCATTCTCCGATGACCGCCTGTTTGTCGATGCTGTCAATGCCGACCACATCAATATCCGTTTCTTCGCGTTTCGCCGGGTTGTTCCCCCACCATCGTCCAACCTTGGTGGTCAGGCATTTCAGCCTGCCTGAAGTGCCAAGCAGCATCGTATAGTGGCGGCACATATCCTCGAAGACGTTGCCCATGTAGCTGGAAAGTCTTCCTTTTACTACATTGTCATAATACATGGTTCCCCGGCCAAAATCGATCATGCCGACTCCGTCAGAGACAAACTGATACCAGAAACGGAACATGCTGTCAGATAGTACGTACTGGACCTTTCGCTTATTGTTCTCATCCGTTATGGCATAATCTTTGCGAAGTATTCCGGTGGCTACCAGATTAGAAGCGGCATGGGAGACCTTTGTGGGGTCCATATGGGTAAGGTCTGAAATGGTGGCAATCTTGCTTCGGCCTGCGGCCACCGCCTCTATGATGGCATTGTAAAGGGGCACATTCTTGAATTCCTGTGTCAGCAGGTTATTCGGCTCCTCGTAGAGATAGCCAGTATTCATGAAGAAAAGCTGCTTCAGGTTATCATCAAGGGATGCGGTATCATCAAACATAGCCAGGTATTTGGCAATGCCGCCGGTTACACCGTATACGATGGCCTTTTCTTCTGCTGAGTAGTTTGGAACGAACTTTGCTGCATCCATGTAGTCGAATGCCTTGAGTTTCAACTGGGAGGTCCTTCTGCCAAACAATGGGCTTTTTCCACTGAGAACCTCATCCTCCATGAAACTGATGGAGGAGCCGCTGAGAATCAGGAACATCCTGCCCGCCAGCCACTCCAGGTCTATATGCTTCTGCAGGATGGACAGCAAGGACTTGTCTTGTTCTACCAGGTATGGAAACTCATCGATGATGAAGACGATCCTCTCCGGTTCGGCTTTTTCGCCAATCCAGTGGAAGAAGTGCTCGTAGGAAGAAAAATGGGTGCCCTTCATATCCGGGGCCAGGGCTTCAAGGGCATAGTCACCCATGAGTTTTAGATTGCGCTGGCTGCTGCTGCGCACCGCAGTATAAAAGACAGTCTTCTTGCCTTCGATGAACTTCTGCAGCAACGTAGATTTCCCGACTCTCCGCCGCCCGTAGAGAACCATCATTTGGAAACCTTCCTTATTATAAAGACTTTCTAATGCATGAAGTTCCTGTTTGCGCCCAATGAATGCACCCATCGTAAGCCTCCAGTATATTGAAACTAACTTCATTGAAATCAACTTCAATATAATTATAACGCATTTGTTCAAATTTTGCTAATGGAAAAATTTGAACAAATGCGTTATAATAGGTTCCATGGATTTTTCATGGGACTTATTTTTGCGAGGGAATCGATTTGGAGAAGTATAGAATGACGCCCCTTACGGAAAGCGGGCTTTTGACGGCGCTTACGGTCATCATGGCGCTCATGGCGGTGTATCTGCCGGTTCTTGGCATGGTGGCGGCGCTCTTGTGGGCTGTGCCCATCATCCTGCTGGTGGTGCGGCATGGGCTTCGCTGGGGAATCATGGCGGTGGTGGTGTCAGCGGTCATCATGGCGGTGCTTATCGAGCCGATGCTTTCGCTGCGCATGACGATATCTTTTGCTCCGACAGGACTGGCCTTGGGATATGGGTTCCGCCAGGGATGGCTGGCGGTGCGGATCTTCGTCGTGACCCTGGTGGTATCTATCCTGGCAAAGATGGCGGGCATGGCATTGGTGTTTGCCCTGACTTCCGTGAATCCCATGGAGCTCCAGCAGGAAGGGATGCAGGAATCCTTCGATGCGACCTTTGAGATCTATGAGTCTTTAGGCATGAACCAGACCGAACTTGACACGGCGAAGGGGCAGGTCACGGAGGCCATGAGCCTGATCAGTATGCTGGTTCCTTTGATTCTCGTGCTCATGGGACTCATGGATACGGTGGTGAACTATATCATTGCCACCCGCGTCATGAAGCGTCTGGGCATTTCCGTGAAGCAGATGCCGCCCTTCAGTGAGTGGAGGCTTCCCCAAGGCTTCATCTACCTCATGGGATTTGCCCTTGTGGGCATGTATTGGGGCGGCACACGGGAAATCGAGCTTCTTTATCAGATTTCCCTCAATGCCAATATGCTGGCTCTCATGGCAGGGCTGTTGCAGGGGCTTTCCCTGTTGGTGTGCCTTGGGAATCATTTCCATGTTTCGCGCCTGGTGAAGGGGCTTGTGATCCTGTTCGTCTTTACTAATGGCTTCCTGCTCCAGATTGTCGCCTTTACGGGGCTTTTCGATATGGCTTTTGACTATCGGCGCCGCTTTGGCAGAGCGAACAGGAATCAATGAATGAGGTGACTTTATGCCACGGAATTTGTCCGCCTGGATAGATTTGACAATCCATTTGATTGTCATGGCAGCGCTGATTGGCGTCCTGTCCTATTACAATACCTATATTGCGGTTATTGCTTTCGTGCTCTGGCTCTGCCTTGTGTCTTTTGCGCGGGAGCGCTGCTATGACCGGTCGAAGCGCTTTGAGCGGTATTGCCATAATGTCATCAGCAACATCAATGAGATGATGAATTATGCGATGGAAAGCCTCCCCCAGGCGATCGTCATTGTGGATGAGGAGGGCCGCATCCAGTGGACGAACCATCGCATTGCCGAATATGTGGGGAAAATGCCGGAGCAGGACACGGATGTGAAGGAGCTTTGGCCCAGGATCATCCTTGAGCCTGTGTGGGGAACGGAAGGAGAGTATGTCTTCGCCGATGGGGAGAAGTACTATCGTGTGAGGCATATGCCTGTCCGCCTTTCCGTGCATCAGCCCCAGCTCATGGCACTTTATGTCCAGGATGTCTCGGAGGTTGAACATCTGCGGAATGAATTCCTCATGAGCCGCACGGTGCTCATCTATGTCCAGATCGACAATTTCGATGAGGTCATGCAGGGGCTCAGCGAGACGGAGCGAACGAACCTGCTGATGGCAGTACGCCAGCGCCTGGACGACTGGATGGAAGGCCTCGGCGGGTTCATGCGCCGGATCTCGGAGGATCTCTATGTCGTGATACTGGAGCGTCATGCCCTGGACAAGGCCATGGCCGAGAAATTCGACATTCTCGACAAGGTGCGGCAGATTCAGAGCACGAAGAGCCGCCTGCCTGTGACGCTCTCCATGGGGGTTGCCGTGGCGGATAGCCAGACCATGGAGGAACTCGGCAGCCAGTCCCAGGCGGAGCTTGACCTCGCCCTTGGGCGTGGCGGCGACCAGGTGGCGGTGCTTCTCGGCGGCAAGACGCAGTTCTTCGGCGGCCGTGCCAAGGCGGTGGAAAAGCATACCCGCGTCAAGGCGAGGGTGGTTGCCCATGCTGTGCGGGAAATCATGGAGGGTGCCGACGAGATCTATGTCATGGGCCACCACAATGAGGATTTCGATTGTTTTGGCGCGGCAATCGGCGTGGCGAAGATGGCACGCCATCTGGAGAAGGATGTCCATATCATCCTCAGCGATATGAACGATGGCATCGAGAAGTTCAACGAGCTCCTGAAGGACAAGGAGGAGTACCAGGGGATTTTCCTGAAAGGGAACGAGGTGTCCAACACGACGGCGCTGAACCCGGTGCTCTTCGTCGTGGACACGCATATTCCCCATCTGGTGGCGGCGCCGGAACTTCTGGAGAAGATTCCCCATGTGGTGGTCATCGACCACCATCGCCGCAGCGAGACCTTCATCAAGAACCCGCTTCTGGTCTATATCGAGCCGGCCTCCAGCTCCACCAGCGAGCTGGTGACGGAGCTTTTGATGTACTTCAGCGACAATCTCCTGCTCTCGCGGCTGGATGCCACGGCACTTTATTCCGGCATCGTGGTGGACACGAAGAATTTCGCTGTCCAGACGGGGGTGCGGACCTTCGATGCGGCGGCATATCTCAGGCGCAGCGGCGCAGATCCCGTCATGGTGCGCCATCTTTTCCGCACGGATTATGAGACCACCGTTGCGCTTGCCCAGGCAAAGGCAAGGTCGGAGTATTACGAGGGCGGACTCATCGTGACGGAGTGTCCCGATGTGATCCCCAACGGGCAGGTGATTGCGGCACAGGCGGCAGACTCCTTGCTCCGTGTCGAGAGTGTCCGCATGAGCATCGTGCTCTTCCAGCTCAAGGATGACGTGGTGGGCATCAGCGCCCGTTCCACCGGGGACCTCAATGTCCAGGTCATCATGGAGGCCATGGGCGGCGGCGGGCACCAGAATGTGGCAGGCGCCCAGATCCGGGGCGGGAATCTGGAGGAACTCAAACAAAGGGTTATTGAGATTGCCAGAAATTATATAGAGGAGACGAACCAGGATGAAAGTAATATTGCAGCAGGACGTTAAGAATTTGGGAAAAAAGGGTGATGTGGTAGAGGTTTCGGAGGGTTATGGGAGGAATTTCCTCCTGCCCCGCAAGGCGGCAGTCCTTGCGAATGCCGAAAACCTTAATGTGGCGAAGGCCCAGGCCGGTTCCAAGGCGCGCAAGAAGCAGCAGGCCTCGGATGAGGCGAAGCTCATGGCCGCCCAGCTGGAGAAGGTGCAGGTCACGATCCCGGTGAAGATCGGCGAGGGTGGAAAGCTCTTCGGCTCCGTGACGGGGAAGGATGTATCCGATGCCCTGAAGAAGGAGAACATCGACATCGACAAGAAGAAGATCAGCATCAAGGGCGACATCACCGGCATCGGTGAATACGAGGCCGTCATCAAGGTACATCCGGAAATCACGAGTACGATCAAGATCAATATCGTGGCCGGGTGAGTAGGAGTGCAATCGATGGAAGCTGCCATGGGAGATGTCTCTTTTGGCAGTTTTTCTTTCCTGAAAGGAAGATATCGGGATGGGTTTTTGGTCCAAATTATTCAATATGTTTCGCCGGGAGCAGCCTGCGACGCAGTATCCTCTGGAAGAAATAACGGAACTGGATCGTGAGGTGGCGGCACTCTACACGATGCTGGTGGATGTCATGGGCTCGGATAAGCTGGTGATACTGGCGGGGAAGATGGATGCGCTCAGGTACATGCGTTCCCCGGTGCGCGGCGAGCGTGTGCTGGCACTTTGTCGTATTCTGGAGGAGAACCCTGCCCTGAACACGGTGCCGAAGGACGAGGAAATCCCTTCCATCATTTCCCGCCTTTCCGAGCGGCTGGCGGACATCATGGCCCGTCGCAGCCTGGAAGACAAGATTGAGAGGAAAATCAACGAGAAGCTGGAGCAGGAGCATGAGGACTATGTGAAGGATATCCGTATGCAGGTGCTCAAGGAGGAAAAACCGGAGGCGGAATCTCCCCACGATGCCAAGAAGCGCGAGGCACTGGAGAAACTGGAGGAAGTGCATCTCACCCAGTCCGTCATGGAACTCCTGCGCCCGAAGAAATTGGACGAGATCGTGGGACAGGAGCGGGCGGTGAAGTCCCTCATGGCGAAACTCAGCTCCCCCTATCCGCAGCATCTTCTGCTCTATGGGCCTCCCGGCGTGGGAAAGACCACGGCTGCCCGCCTTGTGCTGGAGGTCGCCAAGGAGAAAGCCCATTCTCCCTTTGCTTCAGAGGCGCCTTTCGTGGAGACGGATGGAACGACTCTGCGCTGGGACCCGCGGGATATGACGAATCCATTGCTGGGCTCTGTGCATGACCCGATCTACCAAGGGGCGCAGAAGAACCTTGCGGATATCGGCGTGCCGGAACCCAAGCCGGGGCTTGTGACCGATGCCCATGGCGGCATTCTCTTCATCGATGAGATCGGCGAGATGGATGAGATGCTGCAGAATAAACTCCTCAAGGTCCTGGAGGACAAGCGGGCCTTTTTTGAGTCCGCCTATTATGACCCCGCAGACGAGAAGGTTCCCCCTTATATCCGCAAGCTGTTCGAAGAGGGCGCGCCGGCGGACTTCGTGCTCATCGGTGCGACGACGAGGGATGCCTCGCACATCAATCCTGCCCTGCGTTCCCGTTGCGCGGAGATCTATTTCGAGCCGCTGACGCCGAAGCATATCGAGGAAATCATCCATAATGCGGCAAAAAAGCTCGGGGCGACCCTGGAGGATGGCATAGCGGAGCTCATCAGCGAGTACACCATCGAGGGGCGCAAGGCCATCAATATCCTCGCGGATGCCTACAGTCTGGCCATGGAGCGCAGGATGGAGGAAGAGAAAGCTGTGCCGGAAGGACTTGCGGGAACAGAAGATGTGAAGCCGCTGTCCTTGGCAAAAGAAGCAGAAGATGCTCCTGCAGAAGAAGTGGCAGAGAGCAAGGCGCAAGAGGAAACAGAGGCACAAGGAGAACCCGGCGAAGAAGGGCAGATGCCATCGGAAGCTCAAATGATTCCTGTGACTGTCAGCAAGGAGGACATCTATGAGGTTGCCCAGGTCAGCAGACTTTCTCCCTATGTGACGAAGAAGGCCTCGGCAGAGGTGCGCAAGGGACATATCTTTGGGCTGGGCGTGGCTGGGTTCCTCGGCTCTGCCATCGAGATCGAGGCGGTGGCCTTCCCCGCCCATGAAAAGGGCAAGGGAACGGTGCGCTTCAACGAGACGGCGGGCAGCATGGCGAAGGACTCCGTGTTCAATGCGGCTTCTGTCATGCGCGCCCTCACAGGTGAGGACATCAACGACTATGATATCCACATCAACGTCATCGGTGGCGGCAACATCGACGGTCCCAGTGCCGGAACGGCAATCCTCGCCGTCATTGTCAGCGCGGTGACGGGGCGGAAAATCCGTCAGGATGTGGCGGTGACAGGGGAGATTTCCCTGCAGGGACGCGTGCGCCCCGTGGGAGGCGTTTTCGAGAAGGCCTACGGTGCAAAGCAGGCGGGCATCAAGACCGTGGTCATTCCAAAGGAGAACAGCAAGGACATCCCGGAGGAGCATCTTGGGCTTGACATCCACCCGGTCTCCACCGCAGAGGAGGCCTTTTCCTATATTTTCGTCGATGAGGCAGGGGGGACAGGCGAATGATGGAACGGATGCCGCCGCAGAATATCGAGGCGGAACAGGCAGTGCTGGGTGCGGTGCTCATAAAGAAGGAAGCTCTCACGGAAGTGCAGGAAATCCTGAAGCCGGAGGATTTTTACCGTGAGGCGCACCGTATCGTCTACAGTGCCATGGAGGACTTGTTCATCAACAATGAGGCCGTGGATCTCGTGACGCTCACGGAGCAGCTTCGGAAGAAGGACCAGCTGGACAAGGTGGGGGGACTTGCCTTTGTCACGGCTCTTGCCAACAGCGTTCCCACAGCGGCCAATGTGATCTACCATGCGAAGATCGTCAGGGAGAAGGCGGAGCTTCGGAGCCTTATCGATGCGGCGACGGAGATTGCCGGAAAGGCCTATGAGGATGCCGATGAGGTCGAGACCATCATGGACGAGGCGGAGAAGAAGATCCTCTCCATTGCGGCCAGCCGGACGGTCAGCGATTTTGAGCCCATCAAGTCCATCCTCATGAACTCCATTGACCGCATCTCAACCCTCTATGAGTCCAAGGGCGGGCTTACGGGGCTTTCCACAGGCTTCAAGGATCTCGACGCATTGACTTCCGGGCTGCAGGCCTCGGATCTGGTTCTTGTGGCAGCCCGTCCTTCCATGGGAAAGACGGCCTTTACCCTGAATATTGCCGCCCATGCGGCGATGCGAGGCCATTCTGTCGCCTTTTTCTCCCTGGAAATGTCGAAGGAGCAGCTTGTCCAGCGCATGCTCTGCTCCGAGGGGGCCATCGATTCCCAGCGGCTTCGCACGGGGCAGCTGGAGGGTGAGGAATGGGGAAAGCTCATCGGCACGGCGGACAAGCTTTCCAAGGCAAAAATCTACATTGACGATACCCCCGGCATCACGGTGATGGAGCTTCGTTCCAAGTCCCGCCGTCTCAAGGCAGAGCACGGATTGGAACTCATCGTCATCGATTACCTGCAGCTCATGCAGGGGCGGAGTGCCAGAAACAGCGACAGCCGCCAGCAGGAAATCTCCGAGATATCCCGCTCGCTGAAAGCGTTGGCGAGGGAACTCAATGTGCCCGTGGTGGCCCTTTCCCAGCTTTCCCGAAGCGTGGAGTCCCGCCAGGTCAAGAAGCCCATGCTCTCCGACCTCCGTGAATCCGGCTCCCTGGAGCAGGACGCGGATATCGTCATGTTCCTCTATCGCGAGGATTACTACGACCAGGACACGGAAAACAAGAACATCACGGAAGTCATCATAGCAAAGCACCGCAACGGCCCCGTGGACACCGTGAGCCTCTTCTTCCAGAAGGAGTTCACCAAGTTCAGGGATCTGTCGCGGATGCAGTGAGCTGGTGGAGGTTTTCAATATGCGCTGTGTGGCTCCAAAAGAAGAATTGGAACGACGCATGTTTTATCAACTTCTTGACACATACCAATGCAGAAGCCTTTCACAACAGTGGAGGGCTTTTGTGTTAGAATAAAAATGATGCGTATCACGTCGGCGCGTCTCTCAAGGATGCTGGGAAGAAATGCTTTGCCATTTCGTTGCTATCGGATGAAGCACTGGTGCGGGACTTGCTGGGGAGATTGTGAAAAAACGGGGCACGGCCTTTTGAGTGGCTGTGCCTCGGTTGCTACATTTCTACACTATACGGCGCATGGACAAACATCTCAATATCGTCTGCGATTTCCCTTGTCTCGGCATCGTCCCCGGAAAGATATGGCTCAATTTTATCGTCTACATAATTCCAGTCGGATTTTTCGTCTATGAGCCGAATTTCCTCAATGTTATCCGTTCTGAACAATTCTATCATGAGCTTTCTGTGCCTATCTGTCACCGACGGCAATGCCGACATGTATAAGAAGTCAATGATATCCTCGGCGAGTTCGCTGTCCTCATCGCCGTAGCCTCCGCAAATATACGGCATGAGCATATGTTCGGCATAATTTATTGTTTCGGTATCGCGTCTGTCAATCTCTTCAATATCAGCCGTGCCGAAAACCCGGCGCATGAATTTTCGGTGTTCCTCGGTAATGTGTTCTCGGAACTTTCGACGTGGTTTTGCCATGATAATTTACCTCACGGGCTTTTTATAGCAGATAACTCCTGTAAAAATTTATCCGACATGTAATCATTTAACAAATTTACATTTTTTGTACTGTAATTAATGCCCCACTCTGGCTTGCTTTTCTGTCCAGGCTTATCATATAGTCGGTCTACAAAAATAGCATTTGGCATTTTCCAAACTGTAGCCGGAAACACATACATTTCCGGCATTTTATCGTTAACGAAACGAATTAAGCATACCAAATGTCGCTCATCCAGTTTAATTTTATCTTTAGGAATAAACACATAATTGGTGTTGCGAATGGATTTAACTTGCACTTCATAAAATGCCCCTTGGGGACTTTTTACCACAAAATCTACGCCGTGGTCATCTACCTCCGAGGTATAGATATAAAGTCCATACGAAGTAAATTCCATCTTACTGAAATATTCGGCGTATTTGCCTATTTGCATATGGTTGAGGTTAGACCATTTGAGATTAGGCATTTCTTTCACCTTCCATGTCTTTGATATTCACATCCGCGCCTCGCCGTACAAAGTGTCCTCGTGTCCAACCGTCACGGTCACGGAATACACCTTCTCCCCCTCCACATCGAGAGTCATTATCCCCATTGGATGCTCCTCCTTCGCAGTCAATTTGCCAACGGAAACCAAATATTCCTCCAACGCCGTCTCACTTTCTTCAACGCCATTAGCGGCGAAATAGTAGGTGACATTGGTAATGCCGTCCCATGCCCAGTATTCCGATACATAGCTTCGCCCATCGGAGAGAAAACCCTCCTTGACACGGATGGATTTTACGGAATCATCGTGGAGCATGGATTCTTTAAGAATGAGTTGGTCAGGAATCCCCTCGCGGTCATACTGATAATCGCTCATGTTACTTAGAACATTGTTATCAATTTGCGTAGGCTCAAATACCATATTCTCTTCCTCCTCGCTTTAACAAATCCCATATCGTCATACAGGCATCATCGGGACTCCAATCCAAATAGTCAGTATATCCCGTTCGCATTCTATACGCTTTCAAAACTTCCTCGTGGACAAGCAGCACACAGGCTCCGCCAATGTACGCCCATTCCCATTCACTGATTTTGGGCGTAGCACTGTTACGAAAATCTCTAAAAGCAGGGAAGACCTTGCACAGCTTGTCGTAGCATTTTTTGTCGTCCAATTCCACCG
>JAFSWY010000431.1 GCA_017444295.1 Selenomonadaceae bacterium
ACGGAACGGGACAAGGCTATGCAGATGAACTTTGAGCTATTGAAGCTGTGCGGCGAGTTGTGGGTGTTCGGGGATGAGATTACCGAAGGTATGGCGATGGAGATTGACCGCGCCAAGAAAGTGAGATATTTCACTACGAAATGCGAGGAGGTGGGCTGAATGGATTTTTACAAGACTCTCTACGGGAAATGCCATGACTGCGCCTTTTCCGTTGTCACCCTTCCAGATAAGAATGTAAGCCATTTTATGGATATAGCATCCATGCGGAAGAAAATCAACGATATAGGCGATACAAAAAACACCTATATCCATCCGTGGCCAAGGCGTAAAGATATCAAAAACGGCGTGCGTGGAGATTCTGCCGACACCGTGTACGCCACATCTTTGTTCGCTGATTTCGACATCAAAAGCGAAGCGCATAAGGAGCAAATGCTCCCCGAATCCAAAGAGGAAATCCTTGATTTCCTGAACGATTTTCCTCTCAGGGCAACCTTTACGGTCTTTACAGGGCACGGCATTCACGCATATTGGCTCTTTGACGAGCCAATTGCCTTGAGTGATGCTAATCGTGGCGAAATGGAGACACTTCTCGCCGGATTTGGACGCTATCTCATGACGAAAGCACAAGAAGAGCGGGGGTGGCGTATCGATCCGGTATTTGATCCTGCGAGAATGCTCAGGGCTGTGGGCAGCATGAATCTGAAATTGGGAGCAAAAGTCCCCTGCGAGGTTATTGCGGAAAACGAGGTGTTTTATACGCCGGAGGATTTTCTCCCCTATGTGGTGGACGTTCCCAAACCTCGTGCGGAGGAATTTCATGTCGATGAACGCATCATGGGGAGCGCCGAGAGAATCATGGAAGGGTGCGCGGCGCTGAAGCAGATGACAAAAGAGCCGGATAAAGTCAGCGAACCTCTGTGGCACGCCCTTTGCACCAATGTCGCCCTTGCCAAGGACGGCGAGGAGAAGTTTCAGGAGTGGAGTTCCCTGTACAGCAACTATTCTCCCGTGGAAACACAAAACAAGCTCCGCTCTGCCAGAAAAGCCAATAAGCCCTGTACCTGCCGTTACATCAAGGATTGCGGACTGTTTCCCTGCCCCGATGGCGGCTGCGGCGTAAAGGCTCCCATCGTACTTGCCCTCTATACGAAGTTCGAGCAGTTGGAGATTGTTTTGGGCAAGGACACCCTGTCGGCGGAGGAACTTCTCGACCCTTATGTGGTGGGACTGCTCCCTTACGCCAGAGAAAACTGTCCCGCCGAATATTCACGGCTGAAATTGGCGGCGAAAAAAGCGGGCATTGGTATGCGTGATTTTGACCGCATAGCCAAGAAGGAAGAGGAAAAACGGGATAACGGCATTCCCTTCGATGCCGAGCCGGAGGAAATCAAGCTAAAGGGCATTGATTTGCACGGAGCTATGACACCCAAAGGATACCGGGTAACCATGGAGCATGGAGTGGAGTCCTTCTATTTTGACGAGGGTGCGCTCATATCCTCTAATCTTTGCCCGGAGCCGCTTGTCATAGAACGCCGTATGGAAAATATTGACAACGGTACGGAGCGGTTTGAGCTTGCCTATCACCGCAGCCATAAATGGAAACGACTGATGGTGTCGAGGGCGATTGCGCTGAACAAATCCTCTGTAGTGCGATTGGCAGATCATGGCGTACCCGTTTCTACCGACAATGCCGATGGCGTGGTGCATTACCTTTCCCGCTATGAAGCGGAGAACGACAAACACATTCCTTTTGTCCGCAGTATCGGTCGTATCGGCTGGCTTGGGGAAAAAGAATTCTACCCGTATATCCTCGAAAGTCCCGTGGAATATGAGGACAAAGACGATGCGGCGATTATAGCGGCACTAAAGGAACAAGGCAGTTTTGAAAAATGGATGGTCTTCGCCAGAGAGCTGCGGGAGGAAACTTACGCCAGAGCAATCTTGGCGGCATCCTTTGCCTCCGTTCTGTTGGAGAAACTGAAACGGCGCGTGGTGATTATCCACATCTGGCACTCGTCCCGCAGCGGCAAGACGGCGGCTCTTAAATTTGCTCTCTCCATTTGGGGCGATCCCATGAAACTCATGGGGAATTTCAACAGCACTGCTGTCGGCTTGGAACGGCGAGCAGGAACGCTCAGGCATCTGCCTTTGGGTTTGGACGAGTTGCAGGTCTTGAACGAGCGAAGGCTTCCCGCCTCCGTGCTGGTCTATTCTTTGGGCAACGGCTACGGCAAAACCAGAGGAGCAAAAACGGGTGGCCTGCAGGAAGTCCCGGTATGGCGAAATGCCATCATCAGCACAGGCGAACAGCCGCTTACCAACGAGGCTACCATGGACGGGGTACACAGCCGTGTTCTGGAACTTTATGGTCAGCCCATCTCCGATGCGGACTTTGGGCGCAAGGTGCATCAGGCAAGCGAAAATCACTATGGCTTTGCCGGGAAGATTTATCTGGAGCACATCATAGGTACGGATTTGAGCGATGACTTCGAGAAAATCCGGGAGAGCATTGATGACGGCGACCAAGGGGTGCATCTGGACACGGTGGCTTTACTGGCACTGGCAGATTATCACGCCGGATTGTCTGTATTCGGCGAAACCAAGCAAAAGGCGTGGAAGGATGCCATTTCCTTCGGTAAAAGCATACTGACCAACGCCAAAGAAAACGAGCCGGATGATGTCGTAGACCGGGCTTATGATTTCGTCACCGACTGGATTGCCGCCAACAGAAAGCGTTTCGCCCAAGACGCAGTACCATGCTTGGGGAAAATAGAAACCGGCAAGGTGCTGGTCATTGCTACGGAACTAAGACGGGCATTGGAGGACAACGGATTTTCTTATACCAAGTGCAGGAAGGGATTCCGCGACCGGGGCTATGTTGATACATTTGAGGACAGCCAAGGCAAAAGCCGTAGCCAATATCTGAGGAAAATCCAAGGCGTAGCCGTCCGTGTCTTCTGTTTTCCCATCCAAGTAGAGACTATGTATCCACCGGATGAGGATTTCTTGACATGACAATGGTTACAAAACAATGGCGATGCTGCCCAAGAATCCAGTATTTTCAAGGGTTCTCGGACATGTAACCACTTTATCACTTTTTCCGCGCACACATAAATGTATATATGGAAAAAGATAATGAAGTATAGGTTATATCGCTCCTATATGAGGGTATGTATTAAGTGGTTATTGTGGTTAAGTGGTTACCTATATAGATATATCAAGGCTTGAAGGGATAACCACTTCAGTAACCACCAAATTTCAAGTGGTTAGGAGGAAGAGGATGTACACCGAGCGATGCAGTGAAAAACTCAAGGCCATGGGCGCACCGCTCGTTGGCTGGTCTTGCGAAGAGGTCATTGATTGGGGCGAGGCATCCTTCACTTGCGAACTCTGATGGTGCATAAGGATTTTTCGGATAAACTTCGTGTCGGCTGTATCTGTGCCGGAAATCTTGAAGGGGACATATTCGCTGCCAAAGCCCGTGACAAGGAAGCCAGAGCCAAAAGCAGACGCAAGGGGAAATTCCTGAAAAAAGAGTGGTATGAGGATAATGGCATCCTGACACTTCGGTTCAGAAAGCGGGAACTAAAAATCGAGCAAGACAGTTTCCTTGGGCGACCGTATTTCAAGGTTTACATCGATGGCGATTGCTATCAGTGGAAAAATAACCGTCGCATGGAAACCCTGACAGCCGCCAAGGAATGCATTTTTGATTTGCTATGAGAGAAAAATACATCGAGCAGAAACTGGTACAGGCAGTCAAATCGATGGGCGGCATCGCCCCCAAGTTCACCTCGCCGGGATTTGATGGAATGCCAGACCGACTGCTCCTCTTGCCCGGAGGAAAGATGGGCTTTGCGGAACTCAAGGCGCCGGGTAAAAAGCCTCGTCCGTTGCAGGAGGCAAGGCACAATCTTCTCCGGCGGCTGGGCTTCAAGGTATATGTGATTGACGGCGCAGAGCAGATTGGCTCCGTGCTGGACGAGATAGGGGAGGAATCATGATGACTCTTAAGCACGTTTACGAAATGATGAGTAGCATAAAACCCGGAGGCAAGATTTTCTTCAACAGCTACGGGGCTTGCAACAACACTGCCCAGCTGTGCCGCAGCAACAATTCCACAATTCCCGCCACCGGCACCGTGCTGAAGGTTTATCCCTGCTATGTGTTGGTCATTCTGAAGGGTGCGCGGGAATGCATTATGTGGGACAGCATTGCCAAGGTGAATGGTATCTCTTGGCCGCTCTACAATGAAGGTGGTGTCAAATG
>JAFSWY010000432.1 GCA_017444295.1 Selenomonadaceae bacterium
GAAGACCGTCCGGTATCCCTCAGGACGCGCTTCGAAGGAAGCGCAAAAAAATGCGTCACACAAATGCAAAAAAAGAAACATCAGGAACGCTACCATGCCGCCCTTCACCTCGCAACAGAGGTGAACAAGATTTGCGGGTATGAAGCGGCCATGATCTGAAATCCCTTGGAGGTTGAGATTTTATGAAAGAAATGCTGAAGCAAATGAAAAAACATCTGGAAAACGGTGAGGAGCTGGTTCTCGTCACCGTCCTTGCCTCCTCCGGCTCAACGCCGCGCGGGGCAGGAGCACATATGCTGGTGGGACAGGAGGGCCGGATTGCCGGCACCATAGGAGGCGGCGCCGTGGAGCACCGTGCGGAACAGGTGGCCCGGAAGGTGCTGGAGGACAAGACCTCCCTTGCCCAGGACTTCGTCCTGAACAAAAACGATGTGCAAAGCCTCGGCATGATCTGCGGGGGCGATGTCAGCGTCTTTTTCAGCTATATCCCCCCAGGGAATAAGGACACCCTTTCAACCATCGAACAGGCAGAAAGCAGTTTTTCGGCAAACGAAGACCTCTGGATGCTTTGCGACTTGAAGCGAGAGGGACGAATAAGCCTCTATGCACCGTCCCTCGGGCTCACGGACAAGGACCTGCCGAAGGAAATCATCCGGCAGCTCCGCCGCCGTCCGCAACGTCTCCAGGAAAGCCATAGGGACCTCTACACGGAACAGATTGCCTCCGCCGGAAGGGTGTACATCTTCGGCTGCGGCCACGTGGGGCAGGAACTGGAGCCCGTGCTGAGCCACATCGGATTTCGCTGCACGGTGCTGGATGACCGCCCGGAATTCGCCAACCGGAAGCTCTTCCTGACCGCAGAGGAGGTCAAGTGCATCGACTTCCATCATATCTCCGATTCCGTAAAGATACAGAAGGAGGACTATGTCTGCGTCATGACCCGCGGCCACGCCTTCGACACCATCGTGCAGGCCCAGGTCATCCCCTGCCGTCCCTGCTATCTCGGCGTCATCGGCAGCAGGACAAAAACTGCAAAGGTACGGCAGACCTTGATGGAAGAATACGGCTTCTCCGAAGAGGACCTGAATCTCGTGACCGCCCCCATCGGCCTTCCCATCCAATCGGAAACCCCTGCCGAAATCGCAATATCCATTGCCGCCCAAATGATACAGGTTCGCGCCGACCTGCAAACCCGCAGAAATCCTATGCCTGTCGCATAGCCGACTCAAGGCATTTCTCCATCTTGCCAACAATGAAACATGCCCCGCTGAATCATGTCCTTAAATCGAAAGGAGCGAATCCTCATGACCATTTCAGCAGCAGTTGTTGCAATACTCCTAACTGTACTTTTTACGGCAATCCGGAATCGTCCTGTCGCCGCCCAAGGAACTATGCCTACAGAAATCGTGCAGATGAAGAAGACATTTGATCGCAATACCAAATACGAAAAACCAGACCAGGTGGAACTGAAGGAGCAGCTCACTGAGCTGCAATACGCCGTGACACAGCAAGCCGCTACGGAACCGCCCTTCCACAACGCCTACAACAAAGAGTTTCGCGAGGGCATTTACTGTGATGTTACCACCGGGCAACCCCTGTTCGTTTCCACAGATAAATTTGAGTCCGGCTGCGGCTGGCCATCATTTTCCCGCCCCATTTCCGAAAGCGTATTGGAGAAGCGGGAAGACCGCTCCTTCGGCATGATGCGCACAGAGGTCATGTCCAAAGCAAGCGGCGCACATCTCGGCCATGTATTCAATGACGGACCGAAGAAATCCGGCGGACTCCGCTACTGCATCAACAGTGCCTCCCTGCGTTTCATTCCCAGAGACGAAATGGAGGCAAACGGCTACGGAGCCTATTTGGATTTATTTGAAAATGGCACCAGTCGTATTTCATAAACCAACAGCCGACCGCCCGGGCATGATCTTTTCCCGGATGGTCGGCTGTCTTTCAATCCTCTTATTTTTTGGAAATCGCTTCCCCTGCAAGGTATTTCTCCAGGGAAGCAAGTTTTGGCTTTGTCCGCAGTTTTTCCGGCTGGTATTCGATCAGCAGGGAACCGGTCAGGACATTGATGGTCGCTTTCGTTACGCCGGTGAAGGATGCAATGTATTCCTCCATCTGCTCTTTCAGCTTCTCATTGTTCAAAAACCATGGGCTGCGCAGACGCACTCTCCCTTCGATGAAGGAGACCACTTGCAGGCTGTCCAGAAGCTGCTGCCATGGCGAAAGCATCTCTGTCTTTTCCGCAGCCAGACAGCAGATCGGCAGTTCGACCAGCTTCCCGGCATCCCGCTGCATCTTCTTGTGATGCTGCAGACCATGCCACAGGGAGAGGAGAAGCCAGGCGATGCCAAAGCCTGTATGCAGCTTTTTCCCGGCCAAAAGGGATGCCGCGGTTCCCAGAGAGGCCACCGTCATGGGAATCCCCAGGGGCGCGGTTTTCATCGTTTCCATCAGTTTCATTTGAGGTTCCTCCTATCACACTCGACGGCGGCGCGAGAAAAAGCCCTGATCCAGGTTCAGGATGCGGCAACTGTTCAGCACGACGGCAAGGGTCGCTGTGTTATGGATGACTGCCGCCCAAAGAGGGCTGATCTTCCCCAATGCGCCCAGCAGCATGGCAGAGGAATTCACAAGGATGGTTGCCATGAAATTCTGGTGGACAAGGTCCATCGTGCGGCGTCCCAGCTGCAATGCCTCGATGAGCCGGGCCGGGTTCTCCGAGTGGATGGTGACCGCAGAGGACTCTGCCGCGATATCCGTCTGGCGCCCTCCGAGGGACACACCGACATCCGAGAAAGCCAGAGCTGGGGCATCGTTGATGCCATCGCCCACCATCATGACCGTGCCGCGCTGCTTGAGCTTGTTCACGTAATCGGCCTTGTCCTCCGGCAGGATTTCCGCATGGAAGGAATCGATGTCCATTTCCTGCGCCACCTTCGATGCAACCGCATGGGAATCTCCCGTAAGCATGACGATCTCATCCACCCCATGACGGCGCATCTGGTTGAGCGTCTTCTTCATCTTGGGGCGTATCGGGTCCTCGATGCCAATGAGCCCGATGAGCTTCCCATCCCGGGCTACGTAAAGCAGGTTCTTTGCCCGAAGGTCTGCATCCAGTTCCTCTTCGTCCTTTACCTTGCTTTCCGTCAGGAACTTCCGGCTGCCCACGAGAATCGAGCCGCCATGGAACCCCTCAAAATCGGGGACTGTCGCCCGCATGCCGCGTGCCACAACCGTTTCGCTGGATTCATGCTGGGGTGTCGTCCAGTCTTTCCCCTCTACATATCTTTGGATCGCTACCGCCAGCGGATGAACGGAATGCTGTTCCGCCGAAGCAGCCAAAAGGATCATCTCTTTCTCCGTGACACCCTTTGCCGTGCGGATGAAGGCGATCTGTGGAATGCCAACCGTGAGTGTCCCCGTCTTGTCCAGAACAACGGTATCCGTTGCCGCCAAAGCCTCGATATAGTTGCCGCCCTTCACGAGAATGCCCCGCTTTGCTGCCGCACCGATGGCTGCAGATATAGCAGTCGCCGTGGAAAGCTTCAGGCCGCAGGAAAAGTCGATGAAGAGAAGGTTCAGCACCCGCTGCCAGTCCCGCGTCGCACCATAGACAATGGCGGCCCCCAGGAAGGATACGGGAACGAGGAAGTTTGCCATCTGGTCGGCAAAGTTCTGCACGGGGGCCTTGCGGTTCTGGGCTTCTTCGACCAAATGGACGATATGGGCCAGCGAGGTATCCTGCCCCACCTTTTCCACCGAAACGATGAGCTCGCCTGCCTCTACCACACTGCCTGCGTAGACGGGTGAACCTTCCTGCTTCATGGCAGGATTCGACTCCCCCGTGATGGAGGCCTGGTTTACGGCGGCGCTTCCATGAAGAACATGGCCGTCAATCACGATTTTCTCCCCCGTATGGGCAGCGATGATATCCCCTACCTGGATCTGCTCCACGGGAACCTGCCGCTCCACGCCATTTTCCAGCAGCCAGACATGGCGCTGATCCAGGGACAGCAATCCGGAGATGTGTGTGCGGGCGCGTTCGGCAGCATAGCTCGTAAGCATTTCCGCCCCATTGGACAAGGCAAGGAGTGTCAGACTGGATTCCGGTTTTCCTGCCAGTACGGAGGCGATGACCGCCGTTGCCGTAAGGGTATCCGCGTTCGGCTGGCGATCCCGCAGCATGCCCTGCACCCCGTTTCGGATGAACTTGCCGGCAATGGCCAGCACCAGGGCACTGCGGAGCATTTTTGTCGCCAGGAACACCTGCGGGGAAGTACGCTTGAGGATTTCCATGGCGGCAAAGCTCGCAATGGAAACAATGGCATCCCTGCGATATTCCGCCAGCCGGTCTGCCTGCTGCATAGCGGATTCCTTTGTCTGTCGGGCGATCTCCTGTACCAGATGCCGTATGTGCTGCACAGGGATATCTCCCCGGTACCAGATACGCATCGAACGGTCTTCCACGGAGGCGGCAACAACGTTCTTACAGGAGCGAATTCGTGCCGCGAGAGGGGCTCTTGTCTCCCTGGGCACGGAAGCCTCCAGCCGGATATTGCAAATACCATAGTTCATGCCGATTTCCATCCCCTCATGAGTGATACTGCCCACCAGAGCATCTGCGCCCCCGATGGGAATTGCTGGGTGAGAAGCAGCTTGCGGATTCCTTGGGCAAAGAGGATTACCGAGGCCAGAGAGCTGGCATCAAAGAACCCATGTGTGTTCCGCTGTATCCACGAACTGAAATCTTTCATGCTCTGATGGATGACCCGGGTGAGATCGCCGATGCGGTACTCTGCCAGAGGAAAGGCAGCCGGCGAAGACACGGGAGATTTCGTCATGCATCGTTTCAGTGCATCAGCAACCTCATCCATCTGTGCCTCCATGGAAGGATCATATACCAGAAGCAAACTGCCGGTAATTTCATCGGCAGTCACTTCCTCGATATAGGAAAGCTTTTTCAGTGTCTCCTCAAACATTCTCGCCTGCTTTTCCGTCATTCCGGCCATGCGATAGCGCCGGCGCCCCGGCAGGGAAGACACCAGAGCAAAGGAAGGGGCATTGCATGTCATTTTTGCCGCTTGTGGTCTTGCGAACGACGGGATATCCAGGGAATCCAGGGAAAATCCCCTGCCCTGTCCTTTTCCCTGCCGCATTCCCTGCCCCATACCGCCCATTCCTCCGGAAAATCCCATGCCGCCCATTCCTTTGGACGAGCCCATACCGCCAAGCAATTGGCCGATGCCCTGGACAATCGCCGTTCCCATCATAAATCCCGATGCATATGACATCCTTATTTCCTCCTCGCATGCAGTCTGATATATTCCTCCACCTTGCACAATTCGGCATTCTTCCGGAGCTGCAAGGGATCATACTTGATGAGGATTGAGCCGGTCACTGCATTTGTTTCCACCCCATCAATCCCCTCCAAGGCAACAAGATATGCCTGCACCTCACGCTCCATGGCAGGATTCCCTATCATGTTCTTGAGATACAGGCGGACGCGCCCGGGCAGATAAGATGCTATTTCCACAGATCGGATAAAGAGATCCAGTCGATTGGTCGGAATCTGCAAGACATCCATCCATCCCAATGGAATTCCTCCTTACATATAATGATACAAAGAAAGACTGCCGACACTTGGCAGCCTTCCTTGCGAACTGTTCGCATACGACTTATTTCTTCGCCTGCTGTGCAGCAATGAGGTCTTCCAGCTCTTCCTTCTGACGCTGAAGCTCTGCCAAAGGAATCTCCTCTGCCGGAGCCAGCTGCATCGCTGCCATCTGACGTTCACGTTCCTGCATGAAACGATAGCCAAAGATACCTGCAACAGCACCTACCGCAAGGCCAATCCAAAAATCTGATTTCTGAAACATCGTCAAAATCCTCCCTTATCACTTCTTTGAGAACTATGATGTTATTCTACCAGAAATAATAATTATTGTCAATTGGGAATTTAAACCAGTGCCGATGGCTTGCGCTCCTTATCCTGCCTGCAAAATCTCCGAAAACCTCATCCCCTCATCCAGCTTCCTGCAAAAATCCTGAGTGCATTCCGCATAAAGGTCAAACAGCCTGCGCGTCTCCTCTTCGTTGGCATAGACCTTCCAGTAGCCGCTGTATGCAAAAGACTGCCCCCCATGTTCAATGAAGCCCTGCACATCCTCCGGCGGATAGCCGAGAAACAGGCCGATTTCGTGGGGGAATGTCATTTTTTTCCGTATGCGCCTCTTCAACTCTTCAAGCATCTCCCCAAGGGAGGCCATTCCGCCATACCCATAACGGTCAAGGAGGCGGCGCACCTTTTCCGGGGCAAGGCTCACCTCCAATGCACAGGCCCGATAAAACAGGATCAGCACATACTCCTCTCCCTCCGCCAGGCGGCAGAAGGAAATCCCCTTGCAGGCAAAACAGGTTTCATAGGAAGCTATGAGGGCATCAAAGTCCTCAAACTTGCTTTTCCGAAAGGAAACAAGGCTGGCAGGTTTCGGTCCCGCCAACAAAGGAGCAGCATGCTGCCCCATCAGGCGTTCAAAGGATACTGCACCACACATATAACCACTCCTCAACTCGCTGGTATACGACAGGAAAATGAGAACAACTATCACCAATGATTATAACGATATTGATATTCATTGTCAATATCTGGCAGAAACATCCATGCAGTTTTCTCCCCTATCATATACCTATCAACCTATAGTGTCAATAGGTATATAGCTCTCTTGATTATACTTTTACCTTTCGTTATAATAGGTATATATGAAAAAGGAGGCCCAAAAACATGATTTCAACACGCGGCAGATATGCGCTCCGCGTCATGCTGGACTTGGCGGAGCAAAATAGTGACAGTTTCATTCCCTTGGAGGAAATCGCCAATCGGCAGGGAATTTCCAAGAAGTATCTGGAATCCATCCTGAAAGTCCTGGTGCAGAATGATCTCCTGAAGGGATTGCGCGGAAAGGGTGGAGGCTACCGCCTGACCCGGCAGCCTTCCTCGTACACCGTAGGCGAGATACTGGAGCTTACAGAAGGCTCCCTGGCAATCGTATCCTGTCTGCACGATGACAAGAACCCCTGCCAGAAGAAGTCCGGGTGCCACACATTCCCCATGTGGCA
>JAFSWY010000433.1 GCA_017444295.1 Selenomonadaceae bacterium
GGTGACCTGCGGCGGCTGGAAGGCCGGAGAGGATATGGTGGACCGCCATCTTTACTATCGCTGTATGATGGCATCGAACCGCGCTCCGCAGAACAAGGAACTCTGTGCTAAGTATACAGACTATATGACCACTCGCGCCGATGATGGGTCTGTCAAAAAGAATGCCCGGCCGGGATTTTTGGTTAAGGATCGATCCGGTTATGCCATTTATCCACTTTTGGAAAACAAACTGCATTCCATTCCAATCAAAAGCTATATGGCAAAATACAGATTGAGGGATGCGGATGTAAAAAAATCCCTGGTTCGATGGGATGGGAAAATGGTTTATATTCAGGTGGGGCTTTTGAGTACCAGAAATCTGCGTACAAAGGAGCAGATTGAACAGTCCACCGGAGAGGACAGGAAAAAGTGGGGGAAGCAATACTACAAATATATGAGTGTTGCTGACATCGACAAATCCAGACGATATGAAGTTCCGCCTGAACTCATCGCTGAATATCGGGACGACAAGAATCGCCGCGGGATGGATCTGATAAAGCAGGAACCTCTGGATGGCATTGCACCAAAACAAATCGAAGGGCTGGACGCATACCAATCCATCATTCCCTGTTTTTTCTTCCTGGACAATGACGGCAAGCGGGTGAAATCCTTTGGGCATGGACAGTCTTATCGTATCCCGTATGATCATTCGACCACGGACTTGGTAGACGGGAAACTGAAAAAGGATACCATCGATTTCGCTTCAGCGATGTTCGGAAGAAGCGGCAGTACGGCATCTTGGGCCTCCCGGATATCCTTTGAAGATGCTGTATTGGAAAAATCCATGGGAACTTGTGATGAGGCGAAGGCGCACGCGTTGATGCAGCCGAATCCGACTTCTTTCCAACTCTATCTCCGACAGGACAATAAGGAAAAGTTGAATTTCTGGGATTCGCAAGGAGCAAAGCTTCGTGGCTATAAGCTGTATTGGCACAGCAGGGATGGGCACGATTGGCGGGCCGGTGAAACAGAACGGAAGAATCTGGAAGCGGAACGTGATGCTAATGCTGTGCAGCTGTTGAAGCCCATGAGGCCGTTGAAGGCCGGGGCGAAATTCAAAGGGCAGGTGCGGTTCTGGGATTTGACCAAGGAAGAGTTGGGCGCCTTGATGAAAGTATTCTGTCTTGCCAAGGATGGTGAGGATATCGCCTATAAAATCGGCATGGGAAAATCCATCGGATTGGGCAGCATTCGCATCACACCGACTCTCTATTTGGAGGACGGCAGTCGTTATCAAGACTTGTTCGATGAGGATGGTTGGCATAATTCTCTGAGGGAGCAAGATCCGACAGTGTTTATCGAGACCTACGAGAATTATGTGCGTGAAGCCAAGGGCGGCAAGCTTTGGGATAGCTATCAGGAAACTCTGCGGGATATGTGCCTGATGCTGGACTATCGGAATGTCAGGGACATCAAGGAATGGGAAGCTGCCACATCTCCTATGGACGGGAACACGAAGGAAACTGATCCCAGGAAGAAGGATGAAAGATTTCAGCTCCGCAGTGTGCTTCCCACGGTGAGAGAAGTTATTGAGAAGGCAAGGAAAGGGCTATGAAAAATTGGCGCTGCCTTTTTGTCGGCAGTGCCAATTTTTGCAATCGGGAGGAATGAGCCATGAGCCAGCATCTTGTTTTGACTTTTTTAAGCTATATTACGACAGTGCCTGCTCCAAATGCCGATGGCATGAAAGAAGCAAAAGAAACGCCCTATACCAACGTATCGGGCGAAAAAACCCGCACCACCAATGAGTCTGCTTTGCGCTACCTGCTGCAGGAGTTGAAGGGAGAGCCGATTTCGCGTATTTTTGTGCTTGCTTCCAAGGCAGTGAGGGGGGAGGCGAATCGTTTCATTTCCGCGGAAATGGGCGGAAAACAGGTGACGCACTTAGAATATTTTCGTGAGCGCATGAGAAAGTTTATTCCTGATATCGATCATTGCATGCCGGAAGAAGCGGTCTATCCTTACGATGAGAGTGAGACGGTGGAAGAGGCCCTGCGCAGCGTGGCGAAAATGGCGCAGTGGATCCAGGAGTTCAAGCAAGGACGGGAAGACGTCATTCTGCATGTGGATCTGACCGGAGGAATGCGCTCCACGAATATGATGATGCTCGATGTTGTGCGGCTGCTGGAATACAGTGGCGTGAGGATTGAGCATCTGCTGTATTCCAAGCTGGATCACGGTACGGGCATGGGGACAGTGGAGGAACTGGGAAATGTCTACGAGCTTTTCCAGTTGATTTCCGGTGCGGAAGAATTTGTCAATTTCGGCAGCGCCAAAGCATTGAAGGATTTCTATCAGAAACAAACCTTGCCTCCGCAGCTCCAACGGCTGCTGAATGCCATGGATCGCTTCGCGGAGGAAATCAAGCTTTGCCATTACGGACAACTGGAACAGGCCATTGTAGAGCTTCACGACGCGATTGAGGGCTTCCACGCGGAAGCCGGCGATGATGTCCAGTCACTTCTCATGGGTCGCCTCATGGCGCGTATCCGCAAGGAGTATCGTGAGCTTATCGCCGAACGGAAGCTGGATGATCTGCGCGTGATCCGCTGGTGCTTGGAGCATGGCTATATGCAGCAGGCACTGACCCTCTATACGGAGCGGATACCGGAATATATGGGAGAACACGGGCTGATCCGCCAGACGGCGGAGGAGTCGGAGCGATTGGAAAGACTGGTGTCGGAGGACACCATGAACAGGAATCGGTGGTTCTATCTTCTGAATGAATGTTTACCGAGAACAGATCGAGTTGACAAGCATCTTAAAAAATATTGTTCTCTTATCAAGGATAATGCCATTCAGTCCATCAGAAAGAAGCGTTTCGATATGGAAACCTGGTGGGAGGAAATGGCTGCATTTCTGGCAGATCACAGTCTGGCCTGCAAGGATGAGCAGCGTCTTAAGAGCCAGTTGGCCTTGCTGAACGACCTGCACAGCAATCCCCATCTATTGCGCGAGTTGAGCAATCCTGTATTGAATCCGATCAGAGCCGTCATCTCCCATTTGGGGCAGGAGATGGCGGAGTTGGAGCCAGAATCGAAGCGTCTGAAACGTTTGGAGCAATTTTTATTGACTGAAATGAAGAACGAGGACTTGTGCAAATGGATGCCGATACCTTGCTTTAACGATGATCTGGTACGGCAATATCCTCACGGTGCGCGGGCGCATGAAATGATTCTTGATGGAATTTTCGCGCCGTCCATTGAAGAAAGCACGTTCCTCAGCATCATGGACAAATACGTTCGCCTAAAGGATGAGCGCAACCACAGCAATCACGCCCGTCACGATCAGGGAGAATTTTCCAGTGCCCAAGATTTGAAGGACTGCATGGTGGAGGGGCTGAACGAACTGGAGCAAGCCGTCAGCGGTATCTTACCCGCGTCTGCCCCAGACCATGCCCGGTGAGACGCCCTACGCCGGAAAACACGGAAAACTGGGCGAGAAGCAGAAGAAGCTGCTGTTCCTCGGTGGAAAGATAATCCGTACCGTAAGTGAATTCACCATCGAATGCCAACGTCCCTCGATCCTTTTTTAGATAGACCGTGCGGCTTTGGCCATGCCAGCGGCGAGGCGGGAGATTTTGGGCAAGTGCATAGACCGTCTGACGATCTACGGAAAGCGGACAGTTGGTCATTGCCCATTTGTCAATCAAGGAACCGAAGATATATTCTGGCAGAGGCCAAGGGAAGTCCCGGTCAAAGCAGCGGAAGGAAACGGGGGAGCGGAAGGAAAAGGTAATCTCTTGAACAGAGGGAACAGAAAAGCAAGCTGCCATCAGATCTTCTTCTGTCAAAAAGCCCGCTTCCCGATGCTCCTCCGGAGAGAGAAGACATGCCTGGATTACCAGATCCAGACTGCCAATGCGAAGTTCCGTTCCCGGTGAAATGGCTTGGATGCTTCGCGACAGCAGATCGTTCCACGCTGTGACGCGCCAAAAGAATTGGGTATCGGAATCGACCAATAGCCCGGTCTTCCGTCGGGCTGTTTCGGGAAGGCCAAAAAGCTCCGAAACGGTGAACGCTTTTTGCTGCTGCGTGTCATGGACATAGGCGGAAAGCGCCGGGTCGATCCCTTCCAGCAGGGAAAAGAAAGCGGCATGCATGAGCCTGCCATGGACAAGGGGGATTTGGGCGGTATTCTTCGATGACAAACGATAGACAGCAGCACCAAGCATAAGGGAAGCTCCTTTCTTGCAATCAGAAACGGGAAACCAAAAAGGGGGGATCAATCATGTCTCAAGGAATATTCATTAACCATACCAACCATCCTTCTGATGGATGGGAAGAGGAGCAGGTGCAAGCTGCGGAGGCCTATGGGAAAGTGGTGGATTTACCCTTTCCTTCCGTTTCCCCGGAGCTGAATCGGGAAGATGTGCATGCATTGGCAGAGAAATTTTTGGCGAGGATATTGGACAGGAATCCTGCAGCTGTGCTTTGCCAAGGGGAGTTCAGCTATACTTATGCCATGGTGAATTTACTGAAGATGCATCATATCACAGCATTGGCTGCATCCAGTGAGCGGATCGTGGAGAATGTGAAAGGGACAGATGGCGTAGAAAAGAAGGTATCTGTTTTCCGATTTGTGCGATTTAGAGAATATTAGGGCGTGTTGATTAAATGAGCTTAGTCCAGATTTGTGGGGATTGGCTGTCCATGCAAGGCGACAAACCGCAGGCATAGTGGTGCTATGCTGAGGATTTGTCAACGCAGCAGGA
>JAFSWY010000054.1 GCA_017444295.1 Selenomonadaceae bacterium
GCTGCATTCTTGGCATAGTCCGGCATCTTCGTCTTGGAATCCGGCCGGCCAACCACCGAGCCCCCCACCTCAGGAAGAGGTTCCAGGAAGGATGCCGAGGTCACCACGATGCGCTCCGGTTTCCCGGAAAGCGCCACTTCCCTGCCGGCATCGTCCTTAAGCACCGCAAAAGCGCTCCCGGATCCGCCGGAGGAATCCTTGCCGGACTGCGTTCCACAGCCGGCGAACAAACCTACCAGCATCAGACACGCCAATGCTGCTGTCAGCATCTTTTTCATAAGACAACCCTTCATTTCGTGCTCCCCCACCCGTCTCAAACCGTCTTTCGGGTGAGAATGGTGGAGAGATAGTTCACAGGTTCGTTCTTGTGCTGCCCGATATCGTCAATCCGATGTTCATCGGGAAGCCCGCAGCGGCTCACCATGACGGCCTGCTTTGCCATATCGTTTTCCTCAAGAAGATCTGCGATCTCCGAAAAGTTCCTGTACACCTTCATGAGCACCACGTTGTCCGAAATCTCCACGGCTTTCCGTATGCGCTCCAAATCCGCTGTCGCAGGGATGATGGAAAGGATGTCATTGCCCTCCACGATGGGATATCCCAGCTTGCTTCCGATGGCGGCAAAGGCGGGAACCCCTGGTATGGTCTCGATGGTGACATCCTCATGCTCCAGCAGGCGGTAAACATAGATGTAGGTGCTGTAGAACATCGGGTCCCCCAGGGTCAGGAAGGCGACATTCTTCCCCGAACGCAGCAGCCCAAGGATCTCCGCCTTGTTTGCCTCCCATGCCTCCGTGGAATCCGCAAAGTCCTTCACCATGGGAAAAACCTGATAGACAATCTCCACATCCGGCTTAAGGTAAGGCTTTGCAATGGTCAGGGCGACGCTGCCTTCCTTCTTCTCCGTCTTCGGCGCAATCAGCACGTCCACCTTCTCGATGGCATGGATTGCTTTCATTGTCAAAAGTTCCGGATCCCCTGGGCCAACACCAATCCCGTAAAATATTCCGCTCATAACTGCCTCCAAACAAACTTTACACGAAATCTAACCGGTTCTGCGCCCTTCGGGCTTGACTCGCTAAGATTTCATAATAAAAAGCCTTTCTTCGTTACAAAGAAAGGCCGATTTATTGATTACGGCAATGCCGCAAAATCCCCGTCCCCATCCTTCGTAGGTCAAATGGTGATTGACAGACAGGCAGTTCTCCTGACTCTGGCTCATCAAGGCTCCATACCTTCCCGGGCACCCCCAGTGGCATATCATGAATCCTCTCCCCATTACAGTGGCGTGACCGTACCGGCATCCCACCGGTTTCTCTATTAAGCCCACGGCACCTGTCCCCTATATTCTGATCCTATGCCAATATTAATGCAATTTGTCCCATACGTCAAGGGATTTCGCTTATTCTTTCGCATAATGCAATGACATTTGCCGAAAAATACGATATAATATATTGATAATTTATGATACAAAAGGAATAAAGGAATACATTCAATAGAGGTGTGCTTGATGGAACACAAAACAGACAGCCTTCTTTTCAAGTTCGCATTGATTTTTTTGATATTCACAACTATGGCCATGCTGATGAGCGGCATCAGCATCTATGTGAACCAGACGAACCAGTACAAAGAGCAATGCGAGAAAAACATGCAGGATCTTGCGGATTACATCGAATCCATGCTGATTGCCGACGGCAAGAACTTCCTCGTGCTTCAGGACTACTTCATGAAGCACAAGGGAGAGATGATGATCCGCCATGATTTTTCCGGGGACTACGACCCTGCGAAAAAGAAATACGAGGAGCTCTTTGCGGCCCAATATCCCGGCAAGATACTCGGCAGCACTATCACCTTCGAGGAACTGTCCCCGGAAGTGAAGAATGCCTATGCCGTCTACTACTTTGAATACTGGCTCTACAAGTTTGAAAAGGCACGGGATTTTTTCGGCCTGAAATATGTCTATTATATTGTTCCCACTGCGGAACCGCTCCACATGGTCTGGATGCTTGATCTCGTCCGCGACAAAAAGACCATCAACGATGTGGACTACATCGACCTTGGCGTGGATGTCTACGAGCCTATGGAGAAACACCAGAAGATGTGGGAGGCCTGGAATACCGGAAAGAAGCCGAAGGGCTATGATACCTATGACAATGAGTTTGGCAAAACCTATGCCTATTACAACCCGCTCTACATCGACGGCAGGAAGGTCGGCCTCATCGGCACGGAAATCGACATCGACAACGTAAACAAGGCAATCCTCCGAAATGCCTTGCAGCAGACAGCGATCATGGGGCTTATCCTGTTCCTCTGCGTCAGCGTCATGCTCTGGGCGATCCACAAACGGTATATCTCCAAGCTGTCCCATCTGCAGGCCAATGTCAGGGACTATGCGGACAACAAGGATTCCCACATCGCCGATGCCATCGAGCAGGATGTGACGGGAAAGGACGAGATTTCTGCTCTGTCCATGCAGGTTGCCGCCATGATCCACGAACTGGAGAACTACATGAAGAGCCTGGTGGAAACCATGAAGGAGCTCGGCGACACGAAAAAGAAGGCAGAGGCGATGAACGAGCTCGCCCACAAGGATGCGCTCACGGGAATACGGAACAAAACCGCTTACGACAACGAGATTCGCCGCATCGAATGGGCGATCGAAGATGGAAAAACCAACTTCGGCATTGCTGTCATCGACCTGAATTTCCTCAAACGCATCAACGACACCTATGGGCATGAGCATGGAAATATCGCCATCAAGAAGCTCTGCCATATGGTCTGCGTTGTCTTTGCCCATTCCCCCGTCTTCCGCATCGGCGGCGATGAATTCGCCGTCATCCTCAAGAACGATGACCTGAAAAATGTCAATGCCCTAGTGGAAAAGTTCAACACCAGCCTTGACGAAATGGCCTCGGATGAGACCCAGGAGCCATGGGAGCGCATATCCGCAGCCATTGGCATCGCCATGTACGACCCCATCCGGGACAACAATTTCACCAATGTGTTCAAGCGGGCCGACAAGGCCATGTACAAACGCAAGAAGGAAATGAAAGCAGTGCGCACATAAAGAAGAAGCCATCGCATGAGCGATGGCTTCTTCTTTATGTGCGTCCAATATCCAATTACTTGAGCATTGCAAGCATCGTGCCTGCCGCAACCGCAGTTCCGATGACGCCTGCAACATTCGGGCCCATGGCGTGCATGAGCAGGTAGTTGCCTGGCTTCGCCTTCATGCCCACCATCTGGCTGACACGGGCCGCCATGGGAACGGCAGAGACGCCGGCAGAGCCGATGAGCGGATAGGTCTTTCCGCCGGAAACCTTGGACATAATCTTGCCGAGAATCAGGCCGCCTGCCGTGCCACCGATGAAGGCCACAAGGCCCAGGCCGATGATCATGAGGGTCTGGGGGACCAGGAAGTCCTCCGCCGACATGGTCATGCCGGTACCCGTTGCAAGGAAGATCGTGACCATGTTGCAAAGGGCGTTCTGGGCCGTATCGGAAAGACGGTCCATGACACCGGACTCACGGAAGAGATTGCCCAGCATGAGGCAACCGAGAAGCGCCGCAATGGAAGGAAGCAGCAGGCTGATGAAGATCGTTGCCACAATCGGGAACACGACGCGCTCAAACCGCGTCACAGGGCGGAGCTGCTCCATGGCAATCTCCCGCTCCTTCCTGGAGGTCAGAAGCATCATGACCGGAGGCTGGATCAGCGGAACCAGGGACATATAGGAATAGGCCGCCACGGCAATCGCGCCAAGAAGATGCGGGGCCAGCTTGATGGAAAGATAAATGGAGGTCGGGCCATCTGCGCCACCGATAATGCCGATGGCAGCAGCTTCCTGCACTGTGAAGCCCATGATCATTGCACCGGCCAGAGCCACGAACACGCCGATCTGCGCCGCTGCTCCCAGAAGCAATGTATAGGGACGGGCAAGCAATGGGCCGAAGTCCGTCATGGCACCAATGCCCAGGAAGATCAGCGGCGGGAAAATCTCATTGGCAATACCATAGTGGATCGCCATCATGACGCCCATCTCATCAAAGAATCCCGTGCAGGGAAGATTGGCAAGAACGCAGCCAAAGGCGATAGGCCCCAAAAGAAGAGGCTCGAATTCCTTGACAATGGCCAAATACAGAAGAACAAGGCCGACCAATATCATGATGCCATTTCCGGCGGTAAAGGCAGCAAAACCGCTGTCATTCCAGACAGATTGCAGGGATACGACAAATGCGTTAAATAATTCCATCTCTTTTCCTCCTTTCTATATTCTCAACCAAGATTCAAGCCACCCATGCGACCGGATTGTTTCCATCCATCACGATTCACCGGGCGGATAGCCCTGATCTCGCCGGAAGCGCCACAGGAAGCCACCGCTGCGGCAATGGCTGCCACGACCTCTGCGGGAATGCCCTCCTCCACCACGGGTTCAGGCTCAGGCTCAGGAACAGGAGCCGGTACGGGTGCAGCAGGAGCTGCCGGAGCAGGCTCTTCCTTCGGCTTCGTCGGGTCCACGATGTGGATGAGCTTGATCATGTACATCAGGCAGATCAACACGATGAATACAACCGTCATGTTGATGAGCATGATGATCAATGGATTCGTTGTCACTGGATGTCCCATAAAATCACCTCATAAACTTTATAGAATAA
>JAFSWY010000055.1 GCA_017444295.1 Selenomonadaceae bacterium
CGCCTGCTGGGCGAGATAGTCCACGATTTTCCCTTTTCCCTCGTCACCCCATTGGGTGCCGGTAATCACTACGGTTGACATGAGGATTCCCCCTTAGAGTCCAAAACGCTCCATGATCATGTCCACATGGCGCAGGAAATATTTGTAATCAAAGCAATCGTCGATTTCTTCCTTGGTGAGGTATTTCGTGATATCCGGGTCCTTCTCCACATTCATGCGGAAGTCCTCCCCTTCCATCCAGCGCTTCATGGCGTTGCGCTGCACCCACTTGTAGGCATCCTCCCGAAGCACGCCCTTGCTGACCACGGCAAGCATGATGCGCTGGCTGTAGATGAGGCCGCCCGTGCGGCCCATGTTGTGAAGCATTGCCTCCGGATAGACCAGGAGCTTGTCGATGATGTTGGTGAGCTTCCTCGTGCAGTAGTCCACATTGATGGTGCTGTCGGGCAGGATCACCCGCTCCACGGAGGAATGGGAGATGTCCCGCTCATGCCAGAGGGTGATGTCCTCCATGGCCGCAACGGCATTGCCGCGGACGAGGCGGGCCATTCCGGAGACGCGCTCGCAGTTGATGGGGTTGCGCTTGTGGGGCATGGCCGAGGAGCCCTTCTGTCCCGGGGAGAAGTATTCCTCCGCCTCACGGATGTCCGTGCGCTGGTGGTTCCGCACCTCCGTCGCAATCTTCTCCAGGGTGCTGGCAACGATGGCCAGCGTCGTCATGTACTCGGCATGGCGGTCCCGCTGGATGACCTGGGTGGCAAGGGGAACAGGGGTGAGCCCCAGCTTCTTGCAGACCAGTTCCTCGATGCGCGGGTCGATGTTGGAATAGGTGCCCACCGCGCCGGAGAGCTTGCCCACGGAAACGATTTTCTTCGCATGCTCCACCCGCTCGATATCCCGCTCAATCTCCGCACTCCAAAGAGCCAGCTTGAGGCCGAAGGTCATGGGCTCGGCATGGATGCCATGGGTGCGACCGATGCAGGGGGTATGCTTGAATTCCTTTGCACGGCGGCGCAGCACCTCACGGAACTTCCGAAGGTCCTCCAGGATGATATCGGCGGAGTCCCGCATCATCATGCAGATGGCTGTGTCCTTCACATCGCTGGATGTGAGCCCCTTGTGGATGTATTTGGAGTCGTCGCCCACATGCTCGGCGACATTCGTCAGGAATGCGATGATGTCATGATGGGTCACGGCCTCGATTTCCTTGATGCGGCTGACCTCGAACTTCGCCTTGGCGCGGATGTTCTTCGCCGCTTCCTCCGGGATCTCCCCAAGCTCCGCCATGGCATCGCAGGCAGCCATTTCCACGTTCAGGATGGTCTGCCATTCGTTCTCGATGGACCAGAGATGCCCCATCTCCGGGTTGGTGTAGCGTTCAATCATGCGATTGCTGTCCCCCTTGTTTCAGAACCGAAAACACAAAAAAGGCACTCAAATTGGCTTTTATGGAAGAAAAGCCTCGTTTTGAGTCCGGGAATGAACCTCGTTTCCCTGGTACATCATACCATTTACACCTTTGCCATGTCAATAAAGAACCCGCCTTTCGGCGGGTCAATCATCAACTCTTTCCACAGCAAATGACGATGGAACGGGGTTCCAGTGTCAGCGGGGCGCCGTAATCGGCGAGGATCTTCTTCTTGAGGAAGGATTGCTTTGCATGGGAGGTGTCCACCACGATCTGCCAGTGCATGCCCTTGGGGAGATCCGGCAGCCAGATGTCATGGGGCTCCCAGTGCATGTTCATGCCCACGTAGATGAAATCGTCCCTGCCGTTTGCCAGCTTCCCTGCAAACAGGACACAGACCACGCGGTTCTGGTGGGACGCATCGAACTGCCAGGCATGGACGCCGTGAAGGCTCACGGGGGGGAATCCCTCGGGCACGCCCTTTGAGGCATTGCGGAGCACGGGATGCTTCTTGCGGAAGGCGATCATGCTGCGGAAGAACTCGTAGATGTCGCGGTTCTTTTCCAGAAGGGTCCAGTCCAGCCACGAAATCTTGTTGTCCTGGCAGTAGGGATTGTTGTTGCCGTACTGGGTATTGCAGAACTCGTCCCCCGCCAGCAGCATGGGAATGCCGCGGCTCAGGAGCAGGACGGCTGCCGCGTTCTTGACGAGCTTCTTCCGGAGGGCAATGATCTCCTCATCCTCCGTCTCCCCCTCAATGCCGCAGTTCCAGCTGTAGTTGTCATTCGCGCCGTCGGTGTTCTTCCAGCCGTTGGCCTCGTTGTGCTTCTCGTTGTAGGAATAGAGATCCCAAAGGGTGAACCCGTCATGGCAGGTGATGAAGTTCACGGAGGCATGATCCCCTCGCCAATGGCGGTTATAGATATCCTCAGACCCTGCAATGCGGGCAGCGGCAATATTAGCGTAGCCGTCATCCCCTTTGAGGAAGCGGCGCATGTCATCGCGATACCTTCCGTTCCACTCCGCCCACCGGCCATAGGCAGGGAATGTCCCCACCTGATAGAGTCCGGCGGCATCCCATGCCTCTGCGATGAGGATGGCATCCGCCAGCACGGGATCATGGGCCAGCTCCTCCAGGAGAGGAGGATTGTCCAGCGGCTCCCCTTCCTGGCTGCGTCCCAGGATCGACGCAAGGTCAAACCGGAAGCCGTCCACATGGTAGTCGCAGACCCAATAGCGCAGACATCCACGAATCACATCGCGCACCACGGGATGGTTGCAGTTCATCGTATTGCCGCAGCCGCTGAAATTGTGGTACAATCCCCCCGGTTTCAGCATGTAGTAGGTCTTGTTGTCGATGCCCTTGAAGGAGATGCAGGGACCCTCCTCATTGCCCTCTCCCGTGTGGTTGAATACCACGTCGAGGATGACCTTGATGCCGTTCTCATGGAAGCGCTTCACGAGGCTCTTGAACTCGTCCATCTGCATGGACTGCCCGCCGCTTGCGGCATATCCCGCCTTGGGGGCAAAAAATCCCACGGTATTGTATCCCCAATAGTTGTAAAGGATATTTCCATCCTTGTCGCGCCGCGGATCCAGAAGGCCGTCAAACTCATCAAATTCGAAGATGGGCATGAGCTCCACCGCCGTCACACCCAAGTCCTTGAGATAGGGAATCTTCTCCCGCATCCCCGCATAGGTGCCCTTGTACCTCACGCCGGAAGACTCGTCCTTCGTGAAGCCGCGGATATGAGCCTCGTAGATGATCAGATCGTTGTGGGGTGTCTTCAAGGGAAGATCGTAGCCCCAGTCAAAATCCTCCAGGGCTATCTTGCCGCGAAGCTGGAAGGGATTCGTCTTGTCCGGCCGCACACCCCAGACCTCCCGCCCCGACACGATGAGGGCACGGGGATCCAGCAGGCTTTTCGTGTGGTCGAAGAGATTTCCTTCCTGTGGGTTGTATTCCCCATCCATACGGAAGCCATACTCCAGGTCCTCGTAATCCAGATCGAAGATGAACATGGAGAAGACATTGCCGATACGATACTTCTTTCCAAAGGGGAGAATGGCGAATGGCTCCTTCTCGCCCGCATGGTACAACACCAGTTCGCAGGACGTCGCTTCCTTCGAATACACGGAAAAGTTCACGCCCCCCGGCAGGAGCGATGTCCCGGGCATCAGGAAAAAACCGGGACGGATATGGAATCCCTGGCAGGTATCCATCGGCATCATATCAACACGCATAAGACTTCACTTCCCCAAATACACAGACATATACTTTCATATATTAGAGGTTCTATATTCCATGCGAAAATCCTGCCCGATGCAGGCAATTTGTCCATTCAATTCCATCCTAGTGAAAATAGTTATTTTATAAAGTATTCTTTGAAAGGAATTCTTCTTTCAAGAAAGAATATTCTATTCGTGAGAAAAATTCCTGCAGTAACACATAAATCAAGGGATGGGATAGATATGGCAACAATTGACCGCTTCAAGGATATATTAAAGCAAGGGCGCTTGCCGGAGGAACAGGGGGGGCAGCCCCTGACCGCCCAGACGAAGTATGACTTCCTGGCTGCCGCCCACACGATGGACCAGATCCTCGAACTCACGGCAACCCTGGAAAAACGGGCAAAAAAACGCAGCTCCCTGCGAGAGAAACTTTCCGCAACGAGCCGCAAGGCCCTCCAGAAACTCATGGAACAAGAAGATGGCTTCTCCCGCGTCAAGGATGTGGACGCCGCCATCAACGTCCTCACGGCCTGCCGCACAGAGCTCCTGTCACTGGAAGGCGAGGAACAGTCGGAAAAGGCACTGAAAAAAATCATCGCCGATGGAATCACGGCAAAATAACGAAATTCAAGGAGCGGCGTCCCGCACGGCACAGCGGGACGCCATTTTTATGCCAGGATTTTGGCCATGTAGCAAAGAAGCACCGTCGCCAGGGCAAAGACATATTCTGCCACGGAGCCCACCTTGAAGAGGCGGAGCCCCCATTTCCGGTTCGGATAGAGGACAGGAACCTTGCCGCAGACGGCATCCTCCGCGATGTGCAGGAGCGCGCCAAGGCAGAGGGCAATGCCAACGCGCATAGTCCCTGTCTCCGACAGGATGTCCCCGGCAGGAAGTTCCAGCAAAGAAGGCACTCCCTGCCACTTCAGCAGGAGGCCGATTGCCGCCACATAGAGAAGCGGCCAATGGGACCAGCCCCGATGGCGGCTGCGCCAGCCCCAGCTCATGAGCCCCCTTCGGGGGTTCCCCTCCACCTTGTCGGGAAGGACGGCCCCCGCCATACCACAGGCAGTGAGCAGAAGATCCTCTGTCGCTGCATACATGATGACCCCTGTCACCACCTGATGGTTGATCCACTTCATTCCCCTGCCTCCTGTCCAGAACATCCTTTCTCTTATTCTACCATTGAATGGTCCCATAAGGAAAGATGTTGAAAATCTCCTTTTTTTCGAATACAATGGTATTATCCTTTTTCAAGAGATACAGATTGGAGAAATTGAATGGACGACTACACCTGGCAAAAGACCCTGCAAAAAAGACGCAGCAGCCGTCATCGCCAGAGCTTTTTCCTTTTCCTGCTGCTGGGCGCCATCATCGCTTCTGCCATATGGTACTTCGGCATCTATACACGCACTCCGGAATATGCCCTGCAACAGGCAATGAACGCAATAAAGAACAACGACGCGGCATCCTTTCAGCAGAACGTGAACCTCGACCTGCTGACATCCAATGCCTATGATGACCTCACAGTGGATCTCTTCGCCTATGATTCCACCCTGACGCCCCAAACGAAGGTGCTCTTCGAGAAATTCTATGTGATGATCAAGCCCCAGCTCACCAATGGCGTAAAGGAGGCCATCCTGAACCGCCTGGACCGCGATGCCTGGATTCTGCCAAGTGGGATCGACATCCTCAAGGGGCGGCAGCTCGGCATCGACTTCGAGCGCTTCCTTGAGCGCAGCCAGCTCCGCAATACCACCTTCGTCAGCATTGGATCCATTTCCCACAACGGCGCCACCGCAACGGCAGAGCTGAATGTCGTCGAGGACTACACGCAGACGCCCTTCACGCTGGAGCTCGTCATGGAGGAAAGCCATGACGGGCATTGGCAGGTTGCCTACATCAAGAATTACAAGGACTATCTGAACACCATCGCCCCCTTGCAGAACAAGGATATCTCTGACTACATCGCTGCCACCCAGGACATCGTGGACAACAGCAACCGCGAATTCCTCCAGCAGCAGCAGCGCTTCAAGAACCTCACGAAAACCTCCTCCGGCGTCCTCTCCGAGGGACAGAAGAGCGAGATCCGCGCCCTGCTTCTGGACGAGGTCATCCCCTCCCTCAAGAAGCGCCAGCAAAAGCTTGACGAGCTCCCTGTCCCCCCCGGTGCCTTCTACCTCGCCCGCCTGCGCCAGCAGTCCACGGAAATCACCATCAAGACCTGGCAGCATTACGTCAAGGCCCTCAGGGAGGACAAGCCCGTGGAGTTCGAGACAGCGGAAACCCTCCACAAGCAGCAGCTTGAGATCGATCTGCGCATCGAGGACATCATCAAGCACACCGCCGTGAGCAAAAACATACCAAATATCCCATAAACCCTTGATGAATAGGCATAAAGGGTGTAAAATATAGGAAAACGGGCTTCGGAAAAATATTCCACATAAAGGCAGGTGAAAATGCGCCTTCCGTGCGATTTCCACAAGGAAGCGCAGCGAATCATGAAGAAGCGACATCAGCTCATCGCCCCGGTCAGTGGTCGTACCATGGCTCTGGGACAGGTGCCGGATCCCATTTTTTCGGAGAAGCTCACGGGAGACGGGATTGCCATCCTGGCGGAAAGTGCTGTGGTTGTGGCTCCCTGCGACGGGGAAATCACCCTTTTCTTTGAGACGAACCATGCCTTTGCCATCACGACAGCGGATGGCGTGCAGGTTCTCGTGCATGTGGGCCTTGACACCATCCTCATGGAAGGAGAAGGCATCACGGCACTGCACAAGCGCGGCGACCATGTGAAGGCAGGAACGCCGATCTTGGAGCTCGATCTGGATTTCATGAAAAGACGCCATATCAACCTCATCTCCCCGGTGCTCATCGTCAACTACGACAAGGTCGTGGAGCTTCATCCCCACGAGAGCGGAGATGAAGTGGAAGCCGGCGAGGACTGCGTACTGGAATACGCGGTATGATAACCCAAACTCCGTGCGAAACGGTGTTTCGCACTACGCCCTTACACGAAATCTAAGCGATTCTGCGCCCTTCGGGCTTGACTTGCTAAGATTTCATAATAAAACTGCATATCCAAAAGAGGAGCGCATAAGTGGCAGCCCACTACTTATGCGCTCCTTCTGTCAATACTGCAGCATGGCATTGATTTCCTTCTGCAATTTGTTCAGGGAGTTGTTGAAGGGGATTGTCCCGTTGATGATCTTGGCCAGTTCTGTGTCCGCGTAGAGCATGGCTGCACGGTAGCCCTTGAACTTCGGGGGCATGACCGCCTCGTCCATGACCTCGCTGATGGCGGCAATGTCCATGTCGGCGCCATCCGTCTGTGCCTTCGCGGAGAGCACCACATCCCGCCGCACGGGAAGCCCTTGCGAGTTCTGCAGGATGCGCTCCTGAAGCTCGGCATCGTAGCAGAGCTTCTTCATGAAATCCCAGGAAAGCTCCGGCATCCGCGTGCGGACACTCATTCCCACCAGCAAGGTGTCCAGCTGGGAAACATTGTCGCCCCGGGGGCCGGCGGGAAGCTTGATGCAGTCCCACTCAAAATCCATGTACTTCTTGATGCGCCAGGGATAAGGCTTATAGGTCCGGTACTCGGCGAAGGAGAAGGGGCGAAAGGCCACCCGCCCCATATCGAAGTCCTTTGAGGTGATCTCCCTGCCCTTCTGGATGCCCCTCAAATCCATCAGGAAGCTCACGGCCTCCTCCATGCGCGCATCGGCGAAATAGGAGGCCCGCCCGTCCTCACGGAAAAGCGTCACTCCATTCGTGATGGCCGCATGCTGCCAGGTGTAGTCATAGCAGCCGAACTGGTCGAGAGCGCCGTCCCCATCCGTGTCCCGCGTCACCCGTCGGCAGATGTCCAAAAAATCCCTCCAGGTCCAGTCATTCCCCGGCATGGGGATTCCCTCGCGGGCGAGAAGGCTCTTGTTCACGAACATGAGCGTCGGCACGCCCTCACAGGGAAGGGCATAGGGCTGTTCCCCATACTTTCCGTAATCCAAAGCCGCCTTGTAATAGTTTTCCGCCCGAAAATCCCTGTCCTTCTCCATGAAGGGGGAAAGGTCCATGAGCGCTCCCATGGATGCGTAAAGGTTGAAATCATCGGAAAGGATGAAGAACACGTCCGGCTCCCTGCCGCCCATCACCTGTTCTGCCAGCCATTCCGCATAATCCTCCTTCTTAATGCCGCTGACATATTCCACCCGGATGTCCGGATGTTCCTTCCGGAACCCCTCCACTGCCGCATCGAGGACGGCATAGCTGTCCCCCTGTGGAACACCCCAGTTATTGCCCGCAAAGACGCCGATCCGCAAGACACGTTCCTGCCCCTGCACATAGTAAGCCACTGCCGCCAAAAGCAGCAGGACAATGCCTGCCACCGCGAAAAAAATGCTGCGGCGCTGTCCCTTTCCCCGATCTTCCATCAGCCTTCCTCCAATGAGGTCACCGCCAGCCCTGTCTGGACGGACCAGATAGCCATCTGCGTGCGGTCGCGCAGATCCAGCTTCGAGAGAGCCGCGCTCAGATTGTTCCGCACCGTGCCCTCGGAAAACCTGAGACGCTCCGCAATTTCCTTGTTGGAGAGCCCCTGCCCCACAAGCCGCGCGATATTGCGCTCCGTGCGCGTGAGCTCCCCGGCCCCGGTCTCATCTGCCTCCACCGCCAGATTGGACTGCGCCATCTGGTTGAAGAGCCTCACGACCTTTGTGACAACGCCGGGATTGAGCATGGATCCGCCCGATACCACCGTGCGGATTGCCGTGGACAGCTCCGGCACGGAGACCCCCTTCAGCAAATAGCCGCTGGCACCGTATTTCAAGGCATTGTAGACGTATTCATCATCGTCGAAGGTCGTGAGGATGATGATCTTCACACCGGGGTATTTCTCCTTTACCGCCTTGGTGCAGAGCACGCCGTCCAGTTCCGGCATCCGCACGTCCATGAGGATCACGTCCGGCTCCTTCCTGGCAAGCATCTCCAAAAGCAGCCGCCCGTTCTCCGCAAGACCGATGACCTCCATGTCGGGATTCATGTCGAGGACGACCTTCAGGCTCTCCCGTATGAGATCCTGATCGTCGGCAATCATGACCTTGATCATAAAGCTTCCTCCTGGTTCATTGGAATTTCCGCCTCAATGATGAAACCCGCGTCATTCCAGAAATTCAGGCTGCCGTGCAAAAGCTCCAGCCGCTCCTTCATGTGCCGCAGACCGAAGCCCTGCTTCACATCCTCGCAGCCCGTACCGTCATCGGCAATGATGATGCGGAGCTTCCCCTCGCTGCAGCCGATGGTGAGGTCCACGGTCTTCGCCCTGCCGTGCCGGTTGGCATTCGTGATGCCCTCCTGCACCACGCGGTAAATGACCTCCTCCTGGTCTTCCCGCAGTCTCTCCGGCCAGCCCACCACGGTGAAATGGATGTCCATGCCCGAGGAAGCCGCAAACTCCTCCGTCATGCGCGTCAGCGCCTCGCGGAAGGGCAGCTTTTCCAGGTCCGCAGGGCGCAGTTTCTTCACGGAGCGCCGGACATCCGTCATGCCCCTCCTCGCTGTCTCACGAATCTTTTCCAATTGCGCCTTCGTGAAGTCCGGTGCTGCCTCCACCGTGAGGATGCAGGCGTCCAATCCTGCCACGATGCCCGTCAGGGCATGTCCCAGGGTATCGTGGATCTCCCGCGCCAGGCGGTTGCGCTCCCTCGTCTCCGCCATGCGTTCCGCCTCAATGGCATAGACCCGAAGCCGCTCGTTGGCCTCCCCCAGCTGCTCGTTGAGAAGGCGGATGCGCTCCTTTTCCTCATGCTTCCCCTTCACCAGAAGCACCATGTAAATCACGAACAGGGCGATATTAACGGACACGAAGACATTCCTCGCCGCCAGGAGCACTGTCTGGGCTACGGGCTCATAGTAGGAAATGTACGCCTCGAAAGGGATGACCTTCATCTGGAACACCGCCAGATTGTAGTTCGAGACGAAATACAGTCCCAGCATGGCCGCCACCAAGAAATATTCCAGATGCCTTCCCCCATAA
>JAFSWY010000434.1 GCA_017444295.1 Selenomonadaceae bacterium
ATGGAGCGGAAAACGAGGCTCGAACTCGCGACCCCCACCTTGGCAAGGTGGTGCTCTACCACTGAGCTATTTCCGCATCCTATACATCAACCAAGGATACCCCTGTGCTGACTGACAAAAACTATTGTAATCATTTATCAGTCTTTTGTCAAGCATTTTTTTCATCTTTTTCACCGGCCAGCAAATCCTCCCGCCGCCATTCCTCGCGAATCCGTGCTGCTGCTTCCAGCACCCTGGCCAAAAGTTCTTCCCGCGCTTTTCCTGCAGAATGGCCGCCTGCTTCCTTCCCCATCGGCAAGACCCCATATCGACGAAGCTCTTCTTCCATGTCATCCATGGCACTCTCCGGGGAACGGTAAAACCTGCTGCCCCGAAGCCGCAGGAAAACCCATCCCAAACGCTCCAGCACTGCCTGTTCTTTCTGCGCTTCCAAAAGACGGTTCTCATCCTCCTCCCCGTCCTCGCCCTCACAGGAAACAGCGACCCTGCGGCCATGGGACAGGACTGCCATATCAATCCGATAGGAACCCACGGGCCATCGCTCCTCTACACGGAACCCCCGCTGGCGGAGCATCTGCGCCACCTCCTGATGGAAAGCCTGCACGGAATCCCCTGCTCTTCTCCCATCCGGCAACGTCATGGAATCCTCCGGAGAGGCCGCATATTCCAGAAGGCCGCGCCGTAGATCGTCTTCCTCCAGTTCCTCGGTTCCCATGGAATGAAGCACCCAAAGCTGGTCCCTGGCCCGACTGGCTGCAACATTATATTTCCGCTTTTCGGCATCGGCCGGTTCCTTCCCGGAATCCATCTTCTGCACCGATGCCGTATCATCCACCATGGAAAGGAAGATGACATCCCTTTCATCTCCCTGGAAATTCATGGGAGTGCCCGCCAGGAAATTTCTTTCCTCCAAAGGCGGAATGCCGATGCGCCGCAGGGCAATCTCCCGTATCAGGCGACCCTGGCCATCCCCCAGGAGCGAAATGGCGCCAAAGGTCTTTCCCTCATACTCCGGTTGCTCCATACAGGCCATCATGAGCAGGACAATCTCTTCTGCCTCCTTCCAATTCACCGCCCGTTCCCCGTCCCGCACGCCATCCACCTCATAGGAAACCACAGGTTTCAGCGCGCTCCCTCCGGATTCCCGAAGAGGCTGTATGAGATTCTGGTAGGCAAGCTGGCTGGAATAGCCGATAATCTCGGGAACAGAACGGAAATGCTCCTTGAACATGCGCGTCTCAAAATACATCCGGGCGATATCATAGAGGGAATTGTCCGGAACATAGGGATTTGCATATCCATCTCCTTCGAAAAGAGAAGGCATTCCAAGGCCGGACATCTCATCCTCTGCCAGATGGATCGGTTCCGGGGCTACCTGCTTGTCATCCCCCACAACAATCACCTTGTGCCCGAAATAAAGCAGGGGCAGCGATGTGATATCCGCCTGGCTTGCCTCATCCATGATGATGACATCGAACTTCCTGCTCTCCGGCTGCAGATTGTCCCATACCTTGTCCAGGGGCATAATCCATACCGGCACGGCGGATTGCAGTTCCATTGTCTGTTTTCGCGCCATGCGGACACGACGGGAAATGTTCCTCCCTGCGTCCCTTCCGGCTTTTTTCACCGCCCTGCTCCAACTCATGAGCGTCGCACGAATGCCGCTGTCCGTAACTTCCCGGAAAAAATTCTGCCATGCCAGTTTTTCCACCAAACCGGCCGTAAATTCATGAAGCTGCTCCAATTGCCGGTGCAAAGCCCCATCCAAGCCTGCCATATCCTCCCCGGCCGCCTTTGCCAACTGCTGGACAAACTGCCGGCATTTCCATGCATCCTCAAGACCGGCCGGAACTTCTGCCATACCGGAGCTTCCATGCTGGCGGGCTATGGCCGCTGCCCAGTCGGGGGCAACCGGCGCAAGCCTCGCCAGAAAATCCGTCCGCTCCTTGAACTTGTCCATCAGGCTTTCATAATGGAGCAATTTGTCATAGTCCTTGCGGTACGCCTCGCTGCTCCCTCCCTGCAATGCAACAGCCAAACGCTTTGCGAGCTGGGAACGCCGTTCCGCCAGTTCTGCCACACGCTTGCGGAAATTTCCCATCAATGCCTGTTTTTCGATGCATTCCAAACGGATCAGCGCAGCGCACTGGGGCCAGGATTCCTGAAGCCAATGGATCTCCATCGCCATCTGCTGGCGCGGTGTCATGAACCGCTCATCCTCCGGCAGGATCTTTTCCAGTTTTACCCCCGCCTCATCCAGATGTTTCTGAAAGGATTCCCTGTGGCTGTCGTACCAGTCAAGGCAATAATGGATCTGCTCCCAGCGGGCGCTGCAGATATCATCCACATCATCCGAGGAAATCCACAGCTCCTCATAGGTTGGCTCACCGCACTGCCCCAGAAGATGGTCCCATTCCTGCTGCACCCGCTTCCGTGCCTGCTGCAGGCTGAGATATCTCTCCGCCATCATACAGTCCTGGTCGCTCCGAAGGCCATGGCCGTCAACGAGGATCTTCTGCGAGAGCCTGCGCCAGCTTCCATGAAGAAATTTCTGCAAAATGGACAGATTTCCCTTGCGGGCAAAGGCCTCCCGCATATCTGCCAGATCCCGGAGCACCCGCTCATCATACAGGATCTCCTCCGGGCATTCCACCGAACGACCCAATAGCGGAATCACAGCTGCATCCTTGCAGGCCCGCACCCGCCGGATATCCTCGCCCAACTGCTCCCATGCCATCCGTGCGGTTCCGCCCTGCCTGCCCGCCAGCACAGCCTCCCTGGCCCATGCAGACTCCATCCATTCGAAATCCATCTGCCGATAATCTGCCTCTGCCGTCAGAAATGCATCCATCTGAAAATCCACCACGACCTGCTCATGACGGTAAAAAATCTGCTCCTCCTCCACAGACCAATCCGGCAGTTCCTGCAAGAGGCCGCGTTCCCTCTCTCCCAAGATTTCCTGTTCCTGAAAGAGATTCTCCACATCTACAGAGGACAAGAGCCTGCCGCTCTTCGGCAGATTCTCCGCCATTTCTTTCAAATCCTGACGGCTGAACAAGCCGTTGCTGGCATAGAGCAGGGCCAGTTCCTCTGCTGTCAGGGGGATTGCCTTCCCCTCCCCGACCTTTCCCGGGACAATTTCCAATAAATGCTCATGCTCATGGACAAACCTGGCCATTTCAGAAAGGGAATACGCTTCTCCCCCGAAGGAAAAGAAGTCCTTCCTGCGTTCCATGCGTCGGACAGCGGCTGCCTTTTCACGGGAATCACCGAGAATCTTCCGGGCTTCCTTCCACTTTCGGCGCGCCTCCTGCGCCTCATACTCCATATCCTCCGTGGTAGAGCTTCCCAATACATCGCAAATCCCCTCCACGGAGCGTTCCAGATCCCGATAGGAATCCCCCTGCAGGGAAACACAGAGATTGCGTATCCCCTCCGGAAGCATGTCCTTCAGGACGCGCAATGCCTTGGGCGTCGGGCTCGTCACCAGTACGCGGTTCCCCCTTGCCAGGAAATGCCCCAACAGATTTGCAATGGTATGTGTCTTTCCCGTACCGGGAGGTCCCTGTACCACCACAGCAGAAGATTCCTCCAGTTTCCTGGCGACTCCGATCTGTTCCGCATTTGCAGATTTGACCAGAAGAATATCCTCGGACTCTCCCCTTGCATCCGCCAAGGTTTCCCTGCGGCAGGCCACATTCCTTTCCAATGCCCTGGCATCCACAATATCCAGGAGGGGCAGGGGGACATCGCCCTTGTCCGCAATGCGTTCCATGATTCCCGAGAGCAATCTTTCCCTTCTCGAATGCTTCCTGCGCAGAAAAATCACAGGACGGGCATAGAGAATATACCAGTCCGCAGGCAGGATATGGAACCCTTCTGCCGCATAACGGCATTTGGGACTAAGCAGGGAGGCCATATCCTTCAAGAGAGCTTCCCCAACTTCCTTCTGCAAAGGATGGATGCCGGACCTCCCAACTTTCCTTTGGACTGCATGAAGTGCCTCTTCTCCCACATCCTCCTGCTCAAGGAAAAACTCAGCATAGAACTCCGGTTCTTCCCTGGCATCCACAAGCTGCATGTGCTCCTTTTCCGTATAGCGCACCTGCACTTTTTTGAGCAGCAGGGGATGATGCAGGCGGGAATCCAGGCCACTGTAGAAGAAACCATTTCCCGCCATGAGCTCCATTTTCTCGCCATCCCGGCGGCAACGCTCATATATGCGGTAGAGGTCATCAAACAGATGCTTTGCCTGTTGTTTCAGCCGCTCTTTCTTGCGCCACTGCAGCCTGGCCTTCTTCCACTCGGAGAAATTCCTGACGCGCCGTTCGCTGTCATGGAAGCGCATGACAATGCTTCCCATCTGCTCCGTGGTTCTCGCCAGTTCCGAATGCACCTTGACCTCATCCACGTGAAAATCTTCCCAATGAGGCGTCGCAATCCAGCCCGCCAGGGCATCCGGCAAGGCAGGGCATGGGGAAAACTTTGGGCGGCCTACATCCAAAAGGATTTCGCTCCCATCCTCATCCTTGCCGGCAAAAAAGCGGACCCCGCCTGCCTCGGATTCCATCTGGTCCAGATAGAGCACCCATTCCTGTTTCTCAATATCTGTCACGGTTTTATATTGCAAAACACAGATCTGGCGAATATATTCCAACAAGGCCAGAACTTTTTCCTGCTTCTCACGGCTCATGCGCCCTTCTCCTCCGCAGCATCTTCCTGTTCCTTCATTTCCTGTGCTTTTTTCGCTTCTTCCTTTTCCACACGGGCAAATGCTTTGGGATCGATCTCCTTCAGATATTCCTTGGGAATTTCAGCCTTGGAATCCAGGGAATGGAGCGTCCGGTAGGCCTCCAATGCCTGCTCTCTCCGGTCCATCTCATCGTAGAGTTCCGCCGTGAGCAGCCATGCCACTGCGCTCTTTCCATCCAGTTCCCTTGCCTTGGCGCAGTCCTCCATTGCCTTTTCCCGATCTCCCATCATGCGATAGATATCCGCTCTGTTCAAATAGTTCAAGGCATTGCTCCCATCCATGTGGATGCCCTTCCCGGCATCTTCCAAGGCCTCGTCAAAATCCCCTGCCACAGCCTTGGCCCTGCCGCGGATCACATAGCATTCCGCCATGTTGTCCTGCTTCTCGCTTTTCATGGCCCGCTCCATCTCCACCATGGCCATCTTGCTCATGCCATAGTCGCTGTAGGCATCGCTGTTGTAACGGAGCTTTTCCGCAAACTTCTTGTCCGCAGACAATGCCTGATGCCGGATCTTCTCCAGCTCATCCATCCGCTTCTTTTCTTTCTCCTGAAGTTTCGCCCGGCCTTCTGCATCAGCTTCTCTGCCATAGGCTGCGGTCACCAGAGTTTCCAATCGCTGCATCGTTTCCGCATTTCCGGCCGACTCCTTCAGGATGCGATAGACCCGGTCATCCGTGAGGCAATCCATTCTCCCTTGTCCATCCGTGCGGAAATTCCATCCTTCGATCGTGTCATGATCATGGAAGGCCTTGGCGAGAGCCCCTGCAACCCCATAGGCATTCTCCACGGTATTGTCATAGCTTGCCCCCGTATCCCTCACGGAAAGGAAGAGCTCCCCATCGATGAGCACATCCTTCTGGTCGCGCACCGTCACATGCCCGCAGCTGTACTCCGTCATCAGCTCTGCCAGGCGCTTCTCGCGATCCTCTGTCTCCGGATGGTCGCTGTACTCCGTCCGGCCTTTCTTGTCCGGGCTGTCAAACTCATACATATCCCGGGTCTCATAGCGAAGGTAATGCTGCATGCGGGCCATGGCTGCGGCAGGCCCCCCGGGATTGAACCCGGCACTCGTCATGATGAAGAAACCTTCCTCATCCGCCTCCGCTTCCATGGGCATCGAGATATTCGTGGCAATGGAATATCCCACCAGCCCGTTGAGCTTCTGCCAATCAACGTTATTTGTCTCCATGCCGAGGAGGGTGATTCCCATGGCCTGCGCCACCGCCTGGGCATAATTGTGGGCGCTGTGCTGCCTGAGTCCATGCACCATCTCATGTGCCAATACCGCTGCAATCTCATCCTCGTCAGAATTGAGCCCCCGCACCAGCCCGCGATTCACGCTGATGTAATTCGTCGGATAACAGGAAGCATTGAATAGCTTGCTGTCATTCACTGCCCAGAGAAAGGGAAGAGAATTCACCTGCATCGCATAATCGCCCTTGTCAATGAGCTGCTTCATAACCCGATCCACCAGCTTCACATCCATCGGGTTCCTGTCCTGCCCGTTCTCCCGAAGGTCCTGCCTGCGGCTGCTCACCTGGGCATGGACATTATTTCCGATGCGCAAAAGATCCGTCAACGCCGACTTGTACATGCCGTAAATCCCCAAGGCCTGGGCCGCCATCGCCCAGGGATCCGGGGACGATGCCACGGCCTTCCCCTGCGGCAAAATCCCCAAGGCAGCCACAAGCAAAACAGCAATCCATCGTTTCCACATATCCGCAACCCCTCAAAACATGATCTTGCACTCAAACATGCGGTTCCATGGGAAGCTCACCTTCAGGTCCTGCCACCCATCAAAGGAAGGAAAGTTCCTCTCCGCAAATTTCCTCAGAAGTGCGCCGACATGATCTTCCTCTTCCGTGCGGAAACCATCCAACTGCCCATAGGCCTCTCCATGCCCTGCCGTCTGCAGTTCATTTTCGACAGCACCTCGGACATTGGCCTGATATGCCCAGTCATCGAGACAGCGGCGAAGCAGAAGCCGCTCCCGGCCCGCATCAGTCATCCTGTTGGACAGCATCCCGATTCCCAGCGCGAACCCGGAGCTGTTGGTCGCTGTGTTCCATCCGGAATACGCACGAAGCCTTCCCAGCAGGCCCTCCTTCCGCAGATTCTCCATCAGCGCATTATCGGAACCATTCGCAAAGGCGATATCCGCAATCCCCACAGGATACCCTTTGGCGAGACAGTCCTTCAGTAGTTTGAAGAAATACATGGAGCCATCCCGCACATTTCCGTCGTTGACCATCGGTGCAGAGCCCGGCACGGAAAAAGATGCCTCACCCGTTCTCCCCTGGGGATCCGTATTCACCAGCAGGACGAAATCCGCCTTGCCCGGTTCTGGAACCAGCATGCCGCCAGCCACCACAATAGAATCACGAATGGAATCCCCGATGTGCTCGTCGGAATACGAAGGAACCGTATCCGCACCCGTGCCCTCATTGTACAATACATGGACAAAGGGAACCTCATTCCGCAAATCGTTGACCGCCCGCGTCAGGAGCAGCAGGTTGAATTCATCGATTCCCGTCAGGGACTTGAACTGGCTCCCGGCCATTCCCCTTGTGGCGGCATAGGACTTAAGCTCCCGGTTTTCCTTATGTGTCTGGCAAAAAGGCGCATTGTCATCCCGTCCGACGACGAAGCATTTTGCAATGCCCTGCTTCGTCAAGTCCATCAGCTGTTTCGTGGCGGAGAGGTTCTTCTCCCGGCGGTTCATCCAGTCCAGCAATACCCCCGAGGGGATGCGCTGCCGGGCTTCTTTCATCTCCGCGTTCTCCCGGGCGGAAAGATGCCCCAGTTCCTCCTTGTCCTTGAGTGCCGTATAGCGAAAGATATCCGCGCCGTAATCATTGTAGTACCCCGGTTCCTCATTGCCGGAATAGAGCCAGCTCTTCGGCGTCCGCATCAAGGAGCCGAAAAGGTATAGCTTGAGCTTCGGATGCCTGTCGTGAAACTTCTTGAACTGTTTCACCCTCTCATCGATTTTCACCTGTGAAATCTCATGTTTCCGCGAGGGAATCAATCCCCCATAGAGCATGGAATCCGTGGAGACCACCGCTGCCCTCGCAGATTTTGCATTTTCCTCCAGCCATTTCCAAAGCCCACCGGGATTCCCCGGCTCTTCCAGCCCGCGGGACAACAACTCTTCCGGCGGCAGCACCAGCTCATAGCCGGCCTGTTCCACTACCTCCGCCGTCTGCTGCATGGAGATCGGACGGTTGTCGTGGGGAATGAAGATGATCTTCTCCGCGCACTCTGCACTGCCCCCCCATCCCAGCATCACGAAAACGGCCAGGCATGACAGCAGCAAAATGCGGCAAATCCCTGTTTTCCTCTGTATCTTCTCTTTCATAGAATTCTCCAAGATTGTCCCCCCAAACGAATTCCCCACTTCACATGGGTTCCTTCTGAACCTTTCACTTTTCCTCATCTTTTGCCATGCAGCAGTTCTTGTATTTCTTTCCGCTGCCGCAGGGACAAGGATCGTTTCGTTTCGCCTTCGCCTTGTGTCGGCCAAAGGGAATCACCTTCCCCTTGCTTTCTCCCATGAGCTCCCCGGGCGTATGCCCCTTGAGGGGCCAAAGATGCGTGGAATTGTTGAAATCCATCAGCAGGGGAACCACCGCCTTTGCCTTGCGGTCATCCGCCATGAGTCCAAGCGCCTCTAGATATTCCACCACATCCTTCATGGCATTGCCATTCTGGAGCAGGATGAGGATTTCCCCCACCACATCCGCCGCCTTGAGGACATCGTAGCTATGCTCCTTCATGATGAACTGGGCCAGCGCCTTATAGGCATCCGTTGCCTCGATGTAATTGTCCTCCCCGGCCTCATAGACCTTGTCATAAGGCAGTCTGGCAAAATCCAGGTTGCTGCGGCGGCACTGCTCATTCTCCAGTTTGTCCGCGCTGATGAGGGTATAGTATTTCATTCCATGGGGAAGCGCCCCGATGTTCCGCTTCCAGCAGGCCGCATTGAGCATGATCCCCACGAAATCCATAAAGGAAACGGTCTCCCGCGCCTCCTTCTCCAGATATCCTCCCACCATAGCATAAAGCTGGTCAAAATTCAGATAGCCGCAATAAAAAAGCAGCCCCGTCGCCAGCCTTGCAATTTCCGTATTGAGTTCCACCGCACTGCGGAAAACACCCGAATCGATCTTCCGAAACTCCTCCCGTATCTCCTCCGGCATATACCATGCGAGCTTCCCCTCCTGCACACCGCAGGAAACAAGCCCAAGCCCCATCAGATAATCCAGGCGGATATCATCGTCCCGAAGTTCCATGGAAATGCCGGAATGCTCCATGAGATGGCGGAAACAGCCGTATTCCTCTTCCAACATGGAGGGGAACCAACGGCGGGAAAACTCCGGCACCGCCTCCAGAAGTCTTTCCACCAGCTCGTCCTTCTTTAGGGAACTGACCCCTGTCACATTGAGGTTATAGCAGATATCCTCCAACACCGTCTTCGTCATGCCGGAAAGGGCACTTCTCAAATCTCTTTTCTCAGGAAGTTTATGGCGATAAAGCTGCTTGCGCCGTTCCTCCTTCGCTTCCTCTGCCGCCGCTTCCAACTTTTCCAGTTCCTTTTCGATATCGATTTCTTTGGTCTTCAAGCTCTTTCATCTCCAACATAAAATAATCCTGATCCTACTTTAAAAAGTCAGTATGCCATGATATTATACTCGCGAAGGAAAAACTGTTCCTGTTTATGAAGGCCGTTCGCGGTATATGCAGAGCACGTAAGAGCTTTTCCTGCGGAAAATTCTAACGTGCTCTAGTATATCCACAAATTGTTTTCCACAACCTGTGGATTATGTGGATATTTTCGTGGATAAACAATGGTTGCACAGTTTTTCATAGCAAACCCCAAAGGAAGCGCCAATGCTGCAAACAGGCAAAATGCCATCCCGTCTGCACCATGTTGCACGAATGGAATGCATGGACTCATGCGGAAATCAGCGATATACCTTCCCAAGATCAACAAAGCACCCATCCAGTACGTGTACCCTGGCAATATCCTGTGACAGATATTCCTCCACCTGGTGCAGGATGCCCTCATCTGTCGGCAGGAACACCTGCACAGACCGATTCCTTGGGTCGACAATCCAGTATTCCCGGACACCTGCCTGTTGATAAAGGCGAAATTTCAACAGCCGGTCCATGCGCAGGGTAGAAGGCGACAGGATCTCGATGACAAAATCCGGTGCACCATGGCATCCGCGGTCATCAATCTTTTCCTTGTCGCATACCACGGATATGTCCGGCTGCACCACCGTCCTGACATGTGCGGGCGGCTCTTCCATGCCCTCGAACAGCCGGACATCAAAGGGTGCCGGGTAGATGTCGCAGTGCTTCCCGTCCAAGAAATTCCCAATCTGGCGCGCAATCTCCCCCAGAATTCTCTGGTGCTCGCTCGAGGGCGAGGCCATAAGAAATGCCTCCCCGTTGATAAGCTCATATCTATCTTCCCCATCCCACGAGAGATAATCCTCATAGGTATAGGAATCTGTTGCCTCCGGCCGTGCCATGCCTATGCCCTCCCTCCGTTTCCTGATATCCTCTCTTCCTTTATTTTATCACGCGAAAAGCCTACGGGCAAACTATTTGCCCTCCCTGCCTACATCAAGAATCCCCCTGTTTCCCTCAAATACTCACGGATGATCCGCATGGCATCCCTGTTATGGTCCAGCCGTTCTGTCAGGCGGTCAATGCCAAGAAGGATCTTCCCGAAATCCATATCCCCCTGCGCCGACATCATCAGCAGGGCGAACTCCATCACCTTCCATGACAGGACGAAGATCCGCGCATTTCCCTCCATGGACTCGGGATAGGCGTAGGGATAAAACCGAAGGAAGAACTCATTGGACAGGTAATTCTCGAACAAAGATCGACGCTCCTGCAAAAGCTGCTTTGCAAAGATGGGATACTGTCCTTCATAAATTCCCAGCAACGCCCCCAACCGCTCCTCATCCGACGGTGCCCCATAAAGCGCGTGGAACAACTCCATCATAGTGTGGAGGTATCCCGTCCTCGAAAATTCCCCTTCGTGCCCCTCCTCCAAGGCACGAAGAGAAAACTCCCCGGACTCCACATCCTCCAGCAGCTTCCCAAAGCCCATGCTGTCTCCTGCCTCCAACAGGGATTCCGCCCGCCTGTAGAAGGACTGCAGGGAAAACAGGCATTGATCGAGGGTGAGCCTCCGGTCCTGCAGAAGCCAGATGCCTGCCGACTGCAGATCCTGCCAGTCCTCCCCATGCTGCCCCACCTTGTCCGTCATATCGAACTGCCAGCCTCTTCGCTGCTCCTCCCTCTCTTCCTCCACAAAGCGAAGGGGTCCTTCCTGTCCCAGGAGCAATCGGGCCGCCACAGGACAGCTCATGGCGAGGGACTGCTCCACAATTTCCCCGATCCGATAGGTCATCCGGGGATAAGAATAGCAGATGTCCGACAGAAATTCCTCCCCATAGTCCTTCTGCAGTTGGCAAAGCTTGTCCTCCCGCAGGAAGGGGCATCTCCCGTCCTCCCGAAGCCGCACCGGATAATTCCCCTTCTCGTCCTGCCCGGAAAACCACCCGCAAATCTCATCGCGCACATCCTCCGGCTCCATCTCCCGATACTTCTCATATGTCCCGGGATCCACCGCCACGCTCCAATCCCGGCAGCAACGGCTGCCGCACACTGTCCCGTCACATCGAAACCGCCCCATATATTCCGGATATATATACGTCACCATGCTCATCCCCACCATTCCAAAAATAGCATTTGCCTTTTATCACAGCAAATGCTAGAATTCTCATATCACTATTATATCATAGGCCAAAAAAGTGCCTCAAGGAAGAGCGGGGGGCGATTTTCCCGGACGGAACGACTGCCCGAAGGGATGGCCCGCAAACAGCATAAAGGGACTCCCCCCGCTCTTCCGTTGCATAGCTCTCCTTCAAAAAACACTAACAGCAGGTGATCCCCATGCCCAATTTAAGCGAAACCGACCTTTCCAATCTCTCCCGCCCCCACGGCCGGGAGCAGCAGCTAAAAATGGAAATCCTCAACATGGTCCACAGCGCCGAAAACCCCTTCGACATCATCTGCCATGTGGCGCGGCAGCTGGAAACGGCTTCCGGCGAGCCCGGATACGCCCAGTATGTGGAAGAACAGCTTCGGGCTGTCTACGGCTTTGCCCTGCAGCACAAAAAACTCCTGACGGACGAACTCCACGACGTGGAAAAACGCCTCAAGATCATTGAGGAACGCAACAAGAGCGGCGACTTCACCGAGGAGGAACACACCCGCATCGGCTTCGCCATCGACCGCCACAAGAAAAATATCGAACGCCTCAAAACCATGATCCAAAAAGCCGAGGCCGACGGAACCTCCCTCTATTTCGATAAATAAGGATACAAAAAAGCTTCCAAGGAAACTCCCTGGAAGCTTTTCTTTTAAATCAGTACATAGACGGTGATATCGCGGCGGCCAAACTCCATGGCCTCGCCATAATCCTCCATGCAGAGGTCAATCATATTGCCAATGATGGCCCCGCCCGTATCGGCGGCAATTGCCTCGCCATAGCCGGGGATGTAAAGGCGTGTGCCAAGCGGTATCACATCAGGATCCACAGCCACCACGCCACGCTGGGCCACCATGCCGGAGGCCGTGATGCCGGCCCCGCCGCCATCCGACGGCAGATAGGCACTCGCCTCCATGATCATGGCCTCTGAGTAGCGAGCCATGCCCCGCGACGTCTCTATCTGTTCTCCGCGCTGTCTTTCAGCCTCAGCCGCTCGCTCTGCCGCAATTCTGGCTGCCCTGTCAGACAATGTTATATCGAGATGCTCATGAATTGTCGTTTCCAATCCCGGAGTGACATCATAGTCCTCCAGCTGATAGCCCATATCCAAAAGGGCTTCCTCCACGGTTGGCTTACTGGTCAAAACTTCACTTTTCTGTCCATCACAATCGATGGTCACCGGGACAGCACGGTGAATCGTAATCTCTGTCTTGTTTCCATCTTTCTTCAGACGATACTCGTCCTTATCCCCAAGGGATATCCCTGCCTCGCGCAGGATCCGTTCCGGGCTGACCTTGGCGGTATGGGTGTCTATGACACGCCCGTCCACCTCAATCTGCACATGCTGGATATCTTTTTGTGTAAAACCTGTCGTCAGCATCATGAACGAGGCCAACATCAGGCTGACTGCCAATTTTTTCTCGTTCTTTCGGAATAAGCGTATTTTCTTTAAACTCATTCAACTCCCCCTTTCGACAGCATTCGGAAAACAGTCCCGAACCCGATAAGTCAATGCCTCACCAAGTTCTTGTGTCATAGTTTCCCACTTCTGTCTGAAAAAATACTGTAAAACAGTCCCAGCTCCCCACAAGGGCATCAAATCCGGCATGCTTCTACCACTTTTCAATGAAAAAAATATGAAAGGTCTTGAAGTCCTATAAAGCAAGGACTGCCGACGAATGACACCGGCAGTCCTTTGATATTAAAAAGTTATTGTTTTTATTCATTTTTTTCATTGTTTTATTTCATAAAAGCTCCCGATACGTATCAACAAAAAGGCGGCGCCAATGCTCATGATCATCCACATCATACCTGGATGCACTGTCATGGATGCACCAGACAGACTCATTTCGCGGCACAACGATACGATATCCTGCCTTCCTGAATTCCATGGACTGCGAAGCATCATAAAAATGCCATCCCTGGAACACATCCTCTCTCCATGCCAGATCATACTGGGTCATCATAAAAATGCCATCAATGGATTCAACAAACTGAAATTCTCCCTTGGTTTCCCTAAAAACCAAGGGACGCAAAGCTTCCGGCATGGTTGCCTGTGCAGCAACACCATAGGTATTTCTTGTATCGTACCAGATGCCGGTTTTGGGAAGCTCCCCGCATCCCGCAAACCCAATCATGCCGATTTCAGGATGTCCCTGAAAGATACGCAGCATGACCTGTATGGCATCCTTCTCTACAAGGCAGAGATCCTGATGGATGTACATCTTATACTTTGCGCTGCTGGAATTCATTCCCTCCTGATAGCCGCCGGTCATGCTCTTTGCATGATAGATGGGAATAAACTCCAATTCCATCCCTTCCGGCAAGGTGCACCGATTCAAATACAAAAGGCATTCCTCATACTTCCGGTCATCATTCACGCAGGAAATGACCGCAATCCTTTTGTCATCGGAAGCAACCGCCCTATCCTTCGACAATGTATCCAAAACCTTGCTGGGGGACAGGGTTGCCGCCTTGATGAAGGAAAGCAAAAAATCAGCATCCATGCGGTAATTCACGCACAAGCGCCATACTTTCCGCACATTGGCATCGGTATCTATGCCATACTCCATCCGACGAAGAGCATAGGCAAGTTCCTGTCGGACCTCCAAGGGGAACTCTCTCGATTGCACCGTCTCCTCCATACTTCGCCCCACCGCCTTTCAAACTCCCCAAAACCATGCAAATCCATCGGATTTTCAATACCCGTACAGAACCATCTCCCAGACCGTCGGCACAAAAAGGCTGATGCCATACCGCTGGAACAGGCCCCTTTCCTCATCCGTCAGCCAGTAATTTCGCGCATCCACCCGGTAGTGACGGAAGGCCAGCTCATAATCGGGGCGTATGGATTTGATGTAAGCCGCCAGCACATGAAGATCCTCCGGCCTGTGATATGCGCTGATTGCCAGCTTCGGCTTCCACTTGGCAATGGAGGTGCAGGCTCCCTGCAACGCCTCCAGTTCCGCACCTTCCACATCAAGTTTGATGTAATCGACGCGAGGCAGGGAATTCCGTTCGACATAGCTGTCAAGGTCAATGAAATTCGCCTCTTCCGTACCGTTGACATCATGCATGTAGCTCGCCGACTCCGACGGCACGTATTTCGTTGTCATCGCATCCGACCACAGCCCCATGTGGTTTGCCGTAAAGTTTCGTTTTTCCGCGACTGCGATGCATTTCCGATAATTGCCCAAGTCCATTTCGAATGCATGCACATTTGCGCCCAAAGAAGCAAATGCAACAGATGTGGCACCGTCAAAGGCACCTCCATCAATGGCAATGTCTCCTTCTTCAGGAAGGAATCCCTGCAGGAAATATTGTGGTTCCGAAGCGAAATAAAAGTCCTCCAGCTGTCCGGTATATTTCCCCAGTATTGCCCCCCGAAAGGCTCGTCTGGATTCCTCGTCCTGAAACAAGGCATACGCATCATACAGCTTCATCCACCTGAAACAGATATCCCTCTGTTCCTTGACTGCTTCGCTATCATCCCGCAGTATCCAGGTAGAAAGACCAAGACGCTGAAAATACTGGTACAAGGCTCTCCATACGTCCCTCGAGGTCATCATCAACATACAATCCAAGTGGAACGGAATCTTTTCCAGATCCTGAAGCAAGACGATTTTCACGTCCACATCAATATTCTCGTACCCGGCTTTCTCCATGACGCAAACGCACTCGATCTGCATCCCTTGCGCACGGAACTGATTCACTGTACCCAGCGCATCCTGGGCACTCTCTTCCGGCGAAACAAAAATGCCGCACTTCTTCCCTTCGCGCAAAAGTGTACCTAAAAAGACATCTTGGCGATGCTCTTCGATGGAAACCGCCATCTGGAAAAAATCTCTCAAACAGAATCTCTCCCTTCCATATGCACTGCCCGTATCTTCTCGTAAAGCGCTTCCGCATTCCACGTTGTCCGGGCAGCAACTTCCTCCAGGCTCATTCCCCAGATCTCCGCCACCTTTTCCGCCACATGGCGCACGTAGGCGGGCTCGTTGCGCTTGCCGCGCATGGGGGTGGGTGCCATGTAGGGGGAATCCGTTTCCACCAGCACCATGTCCTTCGGTGCCTGACGAAGGATTTCCGGAAGCTTGGCCGCATTTTTGAAGGTCACGGGGCCATCCACGCCGATGAACCATCCCATGCGAAAGATTTCCCGCGCCATTTCCCAGCTGCCCGAGAAGCAATGGAGGACACCGCAAAGGCCCTTCCCTTCCCTCTTCAGAAGTTCCAGCACATCCCCATGGGCATCCCGGTCATGGATGCAGACGGGCAGATGGAGCTGCCGCGCCAAATCGAGCTGGCGAAGGAACACCCTTTGCTGCAGACGGCGTTTTTCTGCATCCTTTTCCCAATAATAGTCCAGCCCGATCTCGCCGATGGCCACGACCTTGGGATGCTTTGCCCATGCCGCCAGCTGGTCGATATCCTTTTCCGAAAGCTCATGGGCTTCCTCCGGATGGATGCCCACGGCGGCAAAGAGTCCCTCATGGGAGTCTGCCATTTCTGCAACCAGAGCTGAGGATTCCATCGTATCCCCCATATTGATGATGCGGGTCACGCCACATTCTCTTGCCCTGGCAATAACCGCTTCCACATCGTCTGCGAATTTCCCATCGTTCAGATGGGCATGGGTATCCACGAATTCCATCAGCGCACCTGGCTTCCAACGGGCATATCCACGTCCAAAAGCTTCATGTCATCTCCATGGGAAGCCGCCAGCACCATGCCATGGGAGACAATGCCGCGAATCTTTGCGGACTTCAGGTTGATGACCATGACCACATTCTTGCCGACAAGTTCCTCCGGCGTATAGTGCTGGGCGATTCCAGAAACGATCTCACGCTCCTCGTCGCCGAGATCCACCGTGAGCTTCAACAGTTTCTCCGTCTTTGGCACCGGCTCCGCCGCCAGCACTTTCACCACCCGCAGATGGATCTTGGAGAACTCCTCCATGGTGATCTCAGGATGCTCCTCCTTCTTTGCATCGGCCTTTGCCGTCTCCTTCTTTCCGGCGGTTTTCTGCTGCTTGGCAGGAGCCTCCTCCTTTTCCAGCTCAATGCGCGGGAAAAGCTGCTCCGGCACGCCAACCTTCAAATCGCCGGGGGTGCCGCCCCACTCCTGGATGTCCGAAAGCTGTACCCCGGAAAACTCCTTCGGCAGGCCAAGCTGCTTCCAGATGCGCTCCGCCGTCACAGGCATGTAGGGGGAAATGAGCACGCTGATGATGCGCAGGCTCTCCACAAGATTGTACATGGTGTTGGCAAGCTCCTGCTTCCTGCCGGCATCCTTCGCCAGCACCCAGGGGGCCGTCTCGTCGATGTACTTGTTGGCGCGGCTGACAAAGGCCCAGACCTTCTTGATGGCGCTGCTCAGCTGCATTGCCTCCATCTCTTCCCCGTAGGCCTTCACGGTCTCCATGGCGTCCGCCCTGAGGGATGCGTCAATCCCGCTCTCTCCCTGCGGTGCCATCAGGCTTCCCTGCTGGAACTTGCCGACCATGTTGAGGGTACGGTGCAGGAGATTGCCAAGGTCGTTGGCAAGGTCGGAATTGATGCGGGTGATGAGGGCATCCCGTGAGAAATTGCCGTCCTGCCCCAGGTTGATCTCTCTGAGCAGGAAATAGCGGATGGCATCGGCACTGAATTCCTCGATGAGCGCGAGGGGATCCACCACATTTCCCTTGGACTTCGACATCTTGTCGCCGCCCACGATGAGCCATCCATGCCCGTAGATCATCTTCGGCAGGGGAAGGTCCAGGGCCATGAGGATGCAAGGCCATATAATGGAATGGAAGCGCACGATCTCCTTGCCCACCAGATGGATGTCCGCCGGCCAATACTTGTCGAATTTTTCCTTATCCTCCAGAAACCCAATGGGCGTGATGTAATTCGTCAGGGCGTCAAACCAGACATAAATAACATGTTTCGTATCGATGGGAACGGGAATGCCCCAGTCGAAGGAGGTCCTGGAGATGCAAAGGTCTTCCAGCCCCTGCTTGATGAAATTGATCATCTCATTTCGGCGGGACACCGGCTGGATGAAATCGGGGTTCGCCTCGATGTATGCCAGCACCTTGTCCGCATATTTGGACATCTTGAAGAAATAGGCTTCCTCCGAGACCTCCTGCACCGGGCGATGGCAGTCAGGGCAGCAGCCGTTCTCGTCGAGCTGGTGCTCCGTCCAATAGCTCTCGCAGGGCGTGCAGTAAAGCCCTTTATAGGAGCCCTTGTAGATGTCCCCCTTCTCATAGATGCGGCGGAACACCTCCTGCACCACCCGCTGATGGCGCTTCTCCGTGGTTCGGATGAAATCATCGTTGGAAATATGGAGTTCCTTCCAGAGGTTCTGGAACCCTGCCACAATCCCATCCACATACTCGATGGGAGTGACACCTGCTGTCTCCGCCGTCTGCTGGATTTTCTGCCCATGCTCGTCGGAGCCGGTGAGGAAAAACACATCATATCCCGCAAGGCGCTTGAAACGGGCAATGGCATCGGCGATGGTGGTGCAATAAGCATGCCCGATGTGCAGCTTTGCACTGGGATAATAAATCGGTGTAGTGATATAAAACGGTTTCTTCTTTTCCACGAAAATGCCTCCTCATACTAATATCCGATTGAGATCCTGTCGCTCCAAAAGTGCCGTATAGACATCCCTTCGGCTGATGCCCAATTTCTTTGCCGCTTCTCTCATGGCCTCTTTCTTGTCCTTGCCCTGGGCCAAAAATTGTTCGTACAATTCTATAGGATCTTCCGGCTCCTTCTCAGGGGGGGCCTGTCCACTCTCCTTTGCGCCTTCCACCACAAGGACAAACTCACCCCTTGGCTCGTCCATCCCATAATAAAGCAAATGCTCCCCAAGAGAGCCTCTGCGGAATTCCTCGAACTTCTTCGTGAGCTCCCTGCCGATTGCCGCCCGCCGGGACTCCCCCAGAACCGCAGCAAGTTCTTTCAGCGTCGCCTTGAGGTGATGGGGCGCCTCATAGAAAATAAGGGTCTCCTCCCGCAGCTTCACCTTCTCCAATACCTCCCGCCGCTTTTTCGCCGTCCTGGGCAAAAAACCGACAAAGGTGAACATGGAAGTATCCAGCCCGGAACAGATCAAGGCGGAAAGAGCCGCATTCGCTCCGGGAAGGGCCGTGACCCTGATCCCGGCCTCAATGGCCAGCTCTGCCAAATGGCTGCCGGGATCGCAGATTCCGGGAAGCCCCGCATCGCTGACGCAGACGAGATCCTTGCCGGAAAGCAGGTACCCGATGAGTTCCGGCCCCTTCTCCAGTTTGTTGTGCTCATGGTAGCTCGTCAACCGCGTATGGATATCAAAGTGGGCCAGAAGCTGCCGCGTATGCCGCGTATCCTCCGCAGCAATGAGTTCTGCCTCCGACAGGATGCGGACACAGCGATAGGTCATGTCCTCCAGATTGCCGATGGGCGTTGCCGCAAGATAGAGGGTTCCTGCCTGCTTTTCTTCCATTTCATCCATCGCATTCATAGATTCTGAAAATCTCCTCCGTATACCCGCCATCCGCCCCGTGCACGATGAGAGGCGGCAGTACCTTCAGCCCGCCGGGGGCTGCCCCCACCACGGCCTCCACCAGCATCATATTGGGCGCCCTGCCTTCCTTCGGCTGGATCATCCGGAGGCGCTTCGCCTCCATCTGGTGTGCATGGAGGGAAACCATGATTTCCCCCAG
>JAFSWY010000435.1 GCA_017444295.1 Selenomonadaceae bacterium
GACTCGTTGGAGAAGACACCGCGGGCGATGCCGTTCTGCATGGCCATCATGATGGTGGAGCCGGTAAAGCCGCCGACTGCCGCATGGCCGGTGAAGGCACTTTCCAGGATCATGCCGATGGCGGCCGGACCCTCGGAAATGTGCATGAAGATCAGGATGAGGCTGATGATGGTGTAAAGGACTGCCATGAAGGGAACGATGCGGGATGCAACCTGGGCGATGCTCTGAAGACCGCCAAGGGTGACGGCTGCCACAAGCAGGGTGAGCACGGCATCCGATGCGATTTTCGGCACGCCGAAGGAAAGCTCTACGCTGTCCACGATGGCGTTGACCTGAGGAAAGGTACCGATGCCGAGGTAGGCAACAAGGATGCAGGCAATGGCGAAGAAGGTGGCGAGGGGCTTGTATTTTTCGCCCATGCCATTTCGGATATAGTACATGGGCCCGCCTGCAATCTCCCCGTTCTCATCCATGGAACGGTACTTGATGGCAAGCAGCCCCTCTGCGTATTTCGTTGCCATGCCGAAGAATGCAGCCATCCACATCCAGAAGAGGGCTCCCGGACCGCCGACTTTGACGGCTGTGGCAACGCCGACGATGTTTCCCGTGCCCACCGTGGCGGAAAGCGCCACGCAGAGAGCCTTGAAGCTGGAAACATCTCCCTTGCCGCGATTTTCCGCGCGGAAAATGAGGCCGAGGGCCTTGGGAAGATGAATGACCTGCAAGAGTCCCAGCCGTATGGTAAGGAAGATGCCTGTTCCCACAAGCAGGGCAATCAGAGGAGGACCCCAGATGATGGAATCAATGGAGTCAAGAATTGGAATCAGTTCAGCCATGAAATGCCTCCTTGGAGTATAAAATAGTAGAATAAAAACGAAAAACATTATAGCATATCGGTGCACATTTGTCTTGTGGTTTTGGAAAGTTTTTCAACACGCCCTGTTACAGCTGCGTCTTGACAAGCCCCAATACGAGCCCGCCGATTCCTGCACCGGCCAGTACCTTGATGACACCCACCTTGCAGCGCACGGCGATGAGGGTGATGACGAGCATGAGGATGCCGATGGGGTCCAGATGGGAAAGATCCTCCGGCAGGGTTTCCTCGTTCCAGAGGGCCAGTGTGATGAAGCTCATGCCTGCGGCACAGATGAGGGCGACGACAGCGGGGCGAAGGCCGTTCAGTATGCCCCGGATGATGCCGATGTCGCCATATTTGAAGTAGAGGCGGGCGACGAGGATGCAGATGATGAAGGAGGGGGTCACGAAGCCGAGGGTAGCGGAGATCGCACCAAGGATCCCTGCAATCTTCATGCCGGCAAAGGTGGCGGCATTGATGCCGATGGGCCCCGGTGTCATCTGGGAAATGGTGAAGATATCAACGAATTCGCTGAGGGAGAGCCAGTGATAGGTGTCGACGACACTGGACTGGATCAGGGGCATGGAGGCATAGCCGCCGCCCACGCAGAAGATGCCGACCTTTGCGAATTCCCAGAAGAGAAGAAGATAGATCATGTTGAAATGCCCTCCTTAATTGTATTTCGCTTCCCGCATGAGGATCAGGCCGATGATACCGTCGATGATGACCAGCAGCATGATATTCACGTCGAAGAAGAGATTGGC
>JAFSWY010000436.1 GCA_017444295.1 Selenomonadaceae bacterium
ATGGAGGGGGACACCATTGTCCTCCAGGATCTGTTCCGCTATACCCAATCCTATATCGATGAAAACGGCAAGTCCGTGGGAAACTACGTGGCCACGGGGCTCCAGCCCGGTTTCCTCGATAAGTTCAGGATGAACGGCGTGGAAATTCCAAGCTCAATCTTCCAGGGGCAGCCCGGAATGGCGAAGGAAAGGTGATCTGTTATGGCACTGATATTGGCAGCCTCCCTGACGGCAGGCCTGTTTGTCTTTATGCTGGTCTATTTCTTCGTCATGACCCGGCTGATCCCCAAGACACAGATGCATCAGAGGCTCCGAAGCCTGCAGTACGGCTCCAAGGCCAAGGCGGAGCAGGCCCAGGCCACAAACCTCAGGGATGTTCCTTTTGTGGAACGCACGGTGGTTCCCTTTTTCCAGGCACTGACCAGGCAGATTCTGCGCTTTGCCCCCAAGGGAATCCGGGCCATGCTGGAGCAGCGCATCATGCTGGCGGGGAAATTGGGGGTATGGAGCGTCAATGCCTTTGTCTGCGGCTGGGTCCTGTCCATTGCGGTATGCTTCCTGCTTGCCTTCATGATTGTGTCCGGAGGGACTTATCCCTTTGTTCAGCGCATGGCGTTCCTGACCCTTGGCATTGCCATCGGCGGCGTTCTGCCCTTTGCCATGCTGAATTCCATCATCCGCAAGCGGAAAAACCTGATTCAGAGGCAATTGCCGGAATTCCTCGACCTGCTGTGCGTCAGCGTGCAGGCAGGGCTCGCCTTTGACGGGGGCGTTTCGAAAATCGTGGCCCGCATGAAGGGTCCCTTCATCGACGAGTGCGTGCGGATGCAACGGGATGTCCGCATGGGGATGCCAAGGGCACGGTCCCTTCGGCAAATGGCACAGCGATGCGATGTACAGGAGGTCTATCTCTTTACCACGGCAGTCATTCAGGCAGAACGGCTTGGGACCAGCATGGCGAGCACATTGGAGAACCAGGCAGAGAACATGCGGGAGCGCCGCCGCCAGTACGCAAAGGCCGAGGCGCTCAAGGCACCGGTCAAGATCGTGTTTCCCCTGGTCATTTTCATCTTCCCTGCCCTCTTCGTCGTTGTGCTGCTGCCCTCCCTGCTGTTCCTCATGAAGAACATGTAGCGGGGCGATGGCTTTGACGAAAATGAGCATGGAGGGTGCGACGGATATCCCTCCCCTTTCTGTAGAGGAAGCGGATACCTTCCTGAAACGCTTTCTGGGGCTTATGGGGCGAGGAAAACTTCCCCAAGGGCAGGGGCTGCTCCTCTCCCCCTGCAGCAGCGTCCATATGTGCTTCATGCGTTTTTCCATTGATGTCCTGTATCTGGATGGGGTGGGACGCATCCTGAAGATTGTCCCGAACCTCCGTCCCTGGATCGGCCTGAGCCTCTGTCCGGGCGCAAGGGCAGCGCTGGAGCTTGCCGCGGGAGAGGTGGGACGGCTTGGATTGCGGGAGGGTATGCGGCTTAAGCGAGTAGAAGGATGAAACGAAAAAGTTTTGGGAGGGATGAATATGTCAGCAATAAGTGCAACCACAATTCCTCTATCCCGGTTTGTGGAGGGCGCACAGGAGGTTTTTGAGGAAGTGCGAAGAACAGGGGCAAAACTCATAACCAATGGGCAGGAAAAGCCCTGTGTCATGATGACTGCGGAAGAATATATGCAGCTTGTGGACGATTTGGCCGACAGGGAAATCGAGCTGCTGGCTGCGGAACGTTTGGCACATCCAGGCAAGGGGAAATTGTACACCATGGAAGAAGTCATGGCGGAGTTTGGGATTACCGAACAAGATTTGGAAGCAATAGGGGATGTGGAAATTGAGTAAATGGAACATCCTTATGACAGATGATGCCAAGCAAGATTTCACGAAACTGGACGGCAGTGTGAAACCGCAGGTGCTCCGCGCCATGTACAAGGCAAGCAATAATCCTTTGCCACAGAGCGAGGGTGGCTATGGCGTGGAACTTGGGAACAGGAGTGGCATAGATTTGACCGGATGCCTGAAACTTAAGATCAAAAAAGCGGGGGTTCGCATTGTTTATACATTGGAACGTACAGCGAAGAGTATGAATATTGTTATCATCGGTATGAGAGCAGACATGGAAGTATACAAGGAAGCGGCAAAACGATTGGGAAGATAAATGCCTGGAGGGGGTATGTAGGATGCAATGGAACTTTTTGAGGCACTGGCGTCAGCGAGGAGCCATTATTACCTTTACCGCATTCCTCTTGCCGTTGTTGATGGCATGTACAGGGCTTGCTATCGACATGGGAAATCTCATGTCCTATAAGGCGAAACTCCAGAACGTGGCAGATGCTGCTGCGCTGGCAGGTGTGGCTCGATTCGGCGGAACGCAGTTTGATACCGTGAGTTATCGGCTGACGAAGATTCCAAGTGATATCAGCGATGATGGCTCCTTCACGCTCACCATGGACGAGACGGAGTACAAGATGGTTGAGGATACCTCTACCTCTATTCCGGATAGCGAAGCGGAGGTGTATGTAGACTCCAATACCCGTATCGGTCAAAAGCTGTCCTTGATGGAATTGAAGCAGGAAGATGCAAATACCACGCAGATGTGGGCTTCCAAGGATACGAATGGCAATGTGAACGCCGTATGCTATCTCGTCAGGCTGCACGATACGATTCCGACGTACTTTATACGTCTTTTTGGAATTGAGAGCCTGACCCCTGAGGCAGTTGCTGTTGCAATGGCGTATATTTCAACGACAACGGAGGAAAAGAAGATCGATGAATTCATACCGGAGGTTGCAAAAAACATAGCTGAAACCATCCCCAATTACTATTGGCAATCCATTGTTGGCAGAGGCTTCACGGTTACGAATACAGCCCCTGAAATTATGGACTTCGATATAAGGACCACAGGCTTTGGCTATAGGAAGTCTGCCTATTTTACGGATACGTGGCAAAAATACATCAAGGACATCACAAAAGAGGAGGACTTTGTGGAAGGCGATCAGATTATCACTTACAAAGATAGAGATCCTATCGGAGATCCGCAGAAAGTAAATAATGAATGGGTTATCAGCTATGATGGCAGCGCGAATGCTTCGTTGGTGGATTCGTTGTGCGCGGAGCCCATCTATGCGGATGCGGATGCAGATGCAAATTCTTTGAGTTCCTTGAAGAAGCTCGTCTATACACTGAATAGCGACCTCATCCAGAATAAGGGTTCTGACGGAGAGATTACAGGCCTGTTTCTGGATCGGCCTGCAATAGGCGATTCTCAGACAGTGCGGGCAACCGTCCTGAACATCACCAGCGATGTTCTCAGCAAGAATGAAACTACTCCGCTCTATATGCGCTTTGAAAGCGAACCGATCAGATTTGGCAGCTGGTCCACATTTGTTCAACCTATTACGGTCAACGTGAACGGCTATCAGAAAAAGCCGCTGATCATCGCGTATGACGGTCCGGATCCCAACCGCACGTTGAAGGATGTGCCAAAGACAGATGTCAAAAAACCAGGGAGCGCATGGAACAACGATACAAGAATCTTGTCCACTGAGAGGCTGAACAGTGCCAAACTTTCCGCACCCTATACCGTAAATCTGAATGCGGATTTCAACGGAGTTATTTACGCTCCATTCAGTGAGATCACCATCAAAGGAAACGGAAAAATCAATGGTTTCATCATGGCGGCGCGCATCATTGACCTGGGCGCCGGCGCAACAAGGACAAAGCTTACCTCCAGTGAGGTATCCCTTCCCGTCTGGGGCGCCAAACATACAGGGGGCGACACGTTCTCCTATACCGTTACATACATCAAGGGCAACTATTCGATCGTCTATGACTCCTTGACCTACTACACGAATAGCATAGTTTACAAAGAATAACGGTGTAAACTCTCCTTCATCTTTACAGTGTTCTTTGAATTGGGGGATACGGTATGAAAAAGTTCCTGCGTTCTTTCTGTCTGGGAGTGGCAGCCGCGCTGTTTTCGGCGATTCCCGCCGCTCATGCGTCTTCCGTGTTCATCCAACCGGACGGGACCTACTGCTCCTATCGTCATAACAAGACGGTGGATGAGATTCATGTCAAAGAAAACAAGCTCATGGGAAGGGCCATCCCCAAGGGGGAGGCATTCTTGCCCAAGGGAACCACCATGGAGATCGTCCTGCCTTATCATCTCCACAGCCGCCACATCGAGGCGGGAGACATGGTGGCCTTCAAGCTGAAGGAGGACCTTCTCGTCAACGATGTGGTCATAGCTCCTGCCGGGACGAATGTCTGGGCCGAGGTCCTCTACTCCATCGGCAGTTGGGGCTGGGGGCACGGCGGCGAGCTGGATATGCTGGTCAAGGGCTTCAAGACCTACAACGGTGTGGTTGTGCCCCTGAACCTGCGCATCCAGAAGAGGAATTCCAGCATGGATGATCTCGCCATCGCTCTCGGCTACAATGTGCTCGGCAGCCTCTTCCATGGCGCCAGCGTAAAATATCGCGAGGGGGATACGTGGATTGCCCAGGTGCAGGACCATGTGGATCTCCATATCTCCTTGGAGAACCTGGAGAAATATGGCATTTATTACGGCCTGCAAATGGATGAGATGGAGACGGGCCCGTCTCTTACCATGGACATCCGGGTGCCAAAGGAATTTTCTAATGAGTACACGAGAAAGTACGAGTACCGCCCGCCTGCCGAACGGAACTGGAAAAAACTGGATTGACTTGTCGGCAAACGCGTCATCAGAAAGGTGTGGGACGACATGGACAAGCGCATGACTTGGGAGGAGATCAAGACA
>JAFSWY010000437.1 GCA_017444295.1 Selenomonadaceae bacterium
CGCAGTAGTCCAGACACTTCTTCCCCTCCCAAGTCTCCTTCAGGGAGCAAGGGGATGGGAGACGCTTGCTTTTCATTGCCTGTTGCAGCAGTTTTGCCTTCTTCCCAAAGTACCGTTCCAGCCAGCAATTGCTGATGCGGTGGATGGGGATGATGTAGACGGGCTTCGTGATGCCGCGCTCTGCCGCTGTGCGAAGGCTGTTATCTCGGCACATCGCCTGTATGAACATGCGGTTCACAGCAAACCCCGCTTGCTCCAGAAGAATCCGGTAATAGTTGATCTGGACTGCCCAATCCCAGACGTGGCGCACCCCGTCGTAGCGGAACTCCTTCCTCGTCTTGGGCTGCCCTTTCCTGGCGCCTGTCTTGTAGACCTCTCCCGTTGCAACGTCGATCTTGTAGATCCCCAATGCTTTCATAATTTTGTAGGAACTCGTTACTTTGAGGTCGCCCAGAACCCCTTCCTCCTCATCCATAATTTTGCCGTAAAGGTCAAACTTCCCACTGGTAATCTTGTCCTTCAGCCTTATTTCTCCCAAGATCTCCCCGGAGGTATGCCCCTCATGAACCGTATGGACAGCCTGCCCATGCAAGGAGTAAAGGACGCTTTGCGGATCAACGGCATACACTGTTGTTTTCTTTAGGTAGGTTTCCCTCACCCCTGCAATCAGCTCCGTCACGGTGGCCTCCTTGATCCCACGGTCAAGGGACTCTGCCACAGCCCGAAGCGTAGGCAGGAACATGCACCGCTCCTTCTGTTTGCAGGAGGCAAGGCATTCCTTGATCGGCACACGCTCCCCATTGGGGCAGATGAATTTCGTTGCTGGCATAATACACCTTCTTCCTTTCCTAATAAGCTCCGCACAATTCGTTCAGGATCGCATTGCCATAGGTCTTGCGATAGCTTTCCAGTTCACCAAAGCTGAAGTAGTCCAGAAGAGCATCGTAGGCATCCATATACTTTTCCGGAAGGTTCTTCGGAAAGCCGAAATGACCATAGGACCCGGAATCCTCCCAAACCTTTTCAATGTAGTCATAGCGGGGGAAATCATCCCCTGCTGCATCTCCAATGATTTCCACCACCTTCCTGATTGTGGCATCCAAATGGCGCCGATGAATGTATTCATGAAGGGTGTGGGCATTATAGTAGCCTGACGAGAGGTTGACTGCCGCCACGTCCAGGGCAGGGGCGATGATGGAAATGTCGCTGAAGCTTCCAAAGGCCGTCTGGAATCCCTTGCCCGTGATGTATGCCTCGAACTCCTTGTTAGCGCAGTCGTAGTAGACTGCATCATGGCTGCCCTTGCGGTCAAGTTCCAGAATCAGCTTCAGGGAAGACAGCCCTTCCGGCAGGGTTCCCTTCTCGTATTCCGCAGCAAAGAACCTTGCTCCCACTCCGCCAATCTCTTCGTCGCAGGTAAAGAGCAGCCAAGGCTTTTTCTCTGCCATCCCATACGCATTCACAAGAGCGTATACCCCGCAACGGTCATCCCCGCCAATGCCCTGAGGCGACATCAGGATGTTCCCCTGCTGGCTGGTGCAGATGGTACGCACAGGGCTTTCGTGGACGGTATCAAGATGGGCCACCAACAGAACCGGGACTTCACCATGCACAAGCAGGAACTTTCCCTTGGCACAGACAGCATGGTTCCGGTACATCTTGCAGAGGCTTTGGAACATCCGGTTTTGCGTAGGTTTCAAGAAATCCTCCAAGTGCGTCATGCCACGAGCCCCCTTTCTTTCTCAGCACGGCATGCAGGGCAAAGACCTTCCCGCACTTCCGGGTTACGGAAATACCTGCCGCACTCATCACACTTGCTGTAGTGCCCTGCCAAGCAGTCCTGGCAAACGCATCTGTTATCGGCAATGACCACCACATCCTCCCCGGGATAGTAGTATCCGCAATCATTGCAGCAGGCATAGTACCTGTCACGGCAGCTGGCGCAGACATAGGTCTCACTCCCCTCGTGGTTGTAGACAAGGTAAGTCTCATGGAAATAATCCTCGCACTCCTCGCACCGTTCGTCGTCATCCTCATCCTCCCCGTCCCTGCAGTCCCGGCAATAAAGACGGGAATCAATCTCGCAGCCGCATTGGATGCAAAGGCCGTAATTCCCTACATAAAAGGACTCGAAGTTGTCTGCGTGGTCCCTGCGGAGACTGATTTTTGCATCGAAATTCTCGTAGACCCAATCCTCATAGCCTCCGAAGCCCACACCAACGCCAATCCTACAGATGGTATTATTGAAATAGGTATAGGTCTTCCAAAGATTCGGGGCATCTTCCAGTTCGGAGATCTCCCGCTGCACCAAATCGCGGTACAGCTTGGAATCCTTCTGTGCCCCATAGGTTCCCCCTTCCGTATTGTAAAGGCGGCTCTGCAGGAGAAGCCCGTTCCCCGGCTGATAGGCAAAAATCTGCCGCATGGTCTTCCGGTTGTTGAGCGTCTCAGGATTGTCCGGGTCAGCGGCAATGAAGGTGATGAAAGTATAATTGTCTCTTGCATAACCGGAGCAACCGCAGTTGTAGGAATATTCCGTGGTGTTCAGGGAATGGCAGCTTGTGAGGGTGTTGCCACGCTTGTCCATCTTGGGGTTGCTCATGGTGAGGAAATGGGCCGGGTTCAGGGACACATAGAGCTTGAAGTCAATCTTCTTGGCCGAGAGCTCATCGGCGAACTGTGCATAGAGCCTCTGGAACTTGCTCCCGGCGGCATCGTCCGATACGCCGAGGGCATCGCAGAGCGCACGGAAAACACGGCTTGGCTTCTTATTTGGAGCATAGGCTTTCGGATCCAGCTCGTGAATGGCCGCAATCGCCCGCGCAGGATCTTCCTCCGGATAAGCAAAGAAACCGATAGCGCGGTCCATCAGCTCCCTCTTCTCCGCGGAAACATCCTGCCGCAAGGAATACAACCTTATCTCCCGAAAAAGTATACACACAATCGTCCAGAAGCCTTATATATCAATGGATTCAACAATTTTCACGCCATGTGTATAAATAATTTATACACATAATCACAAAATGCTGCAAGACTAGATGTGACAAGGCATTTC
>JAFSWY010000438.1 GCA_017444295.1 Selenomonadaceae bacterium
AATCTGAAAAAAAACCTGAAAAGGCTGACCACTTTTTCGAAAAAACGACCACTTTTTGGCAACGCCTTGAAAAAAACCGCCGATTCTCTTATACTTTTTCATGGAAAGGAAAATTCTGACGGGAAGATAGACGAAGCCCTGCCGGAACCATGACAGAAAGGCTCCCTTCCGCAGTGCGTGGAGGCAAGCGGCAGGGAGCGGGATCTTGGAAAATCTTTGGGAGGAATGCAGGATGAGCTACAGCTACATGAAGTATCGATGGGATAAAGATTACGAGGTGGGAATCGACCTCGCCAACCCTGCTAGGAGTACAAAGAATGCTCTTATAGGAACCACGGCACCCAACAAAGCAGTATTAAGCGGAGCCTGGCGGATCTATCTTGACGGGATGAGCGGAGCGGATGTGGTCTGGGTTGACAACGCCTCAGACAACGAGATACATGGCGGAACTGGCAGTGACACGGTTTATCTGTCGGGGACTGCCAAGTATAACTACGTCGACGGCGGTAATGGCAATGATCACATCGTCATTCAGGCCCCATCCGACGGCCGTTCCAATAGGAATATGATCCTCGGCGGCGGAAACAAGGACACCTTTATCCTGCAGGCCACCGATATTGCTATACCCACATTTACTAAGAAATTTTACGGCTCCGTTCGGAACGGCACTTATATGCCTGTTTCCGAAAAGGAGCCACCGGATGAGACCACCATCGGTGACTACCAGTACGCAGATGATATCATACAGCTCAAAACCGTAACGTCAGACAGATCCTATGCCATCGACTTATCCAACAGGGATGCTGTCAATGATGCCTTTGATACCGACGGCAGGCTTACGGTATCCCTTGGTTTTTACAGCGGCGGCAGCTACGGCACGAGAACCGCGACCGTTCTTCTCAGGAACAGCAGCCAGAATCCCTCCTGCTACAAGGCGGTCATCCAGCAGGTCGCAGCCGATAACAATAACTTCACCAGTGCCGCCAGATCGCGGCTCTCCTATGTCTGGTGGGCCAAGGAAACCTCCTCCAAACTGAATGCCCCCTCGGACGACAAGCCTCACATCATGATCGGCAGCAACAACGGGGATGTGGCAGACACGATCATCGGCGGAAAACAGTCCGATACCATCTACGCCGGCAGCAACGACATCGTGGACGGCGGCGCAGGCAACGACTCGATTGACCTGATGGGCGCAACCGGAGTCCATGTGAATCTCAGCCGCGGAACCGACAGCGTCAAGGGCTTCCTGGGAGGCTTCGCCGAGGAGAGCGATGTGATAGACATCACCGACGCCCAGATGGATGCCTTAAAGACGTCCGCCTCCGGCTCCGATCTCAAGGTGTTCACTACCAGCAGCAGGGTCCTCCTGCTCCAGGACATCGCAAACGCGGATCTCGGCGGCACAGGGACGATGAAGGGATTCCTGCTGAGTCTCTCCGGCGGGGAGGCGAAGAAGTACGCCTCGGTGGAAAAGAACGCCACGGGCATTGTCCTGGATGACGAGATTGCCGAATACTACCGTGGGGAAGACTCCGCCCTGGATGCCAGCAACCTCCATGGCGACATCACCGTGGATCTCGGCAACACCGGGAAATACGGCGATACGAGCGTCACCTACAAAGGCATTACCGCAGTGAAGGGCACCAACCATGGCAGCAACCTCCTCGTGGGCGCGGCAAACGCAAAGGACACCCTCACGGGAGGCACGGGCGCCGGTGTCCAGAACTCCCTCTACGGCGGCGGGGCCGCTGCCGACATCATGGAGGGCGGCGCATTCGCCAGGGATCTCTTCCTCTTCGGCACGGGCGACGGAAAGGATACCATCTGGAACTGCGATGCCTCTGAGGATGTCATCGTCTTCGGGAAGGGCACTCCCACTCTGGCCGCCCGCGACACTTCCGGCAATGTGAAGCTCGCCTGGAACGACAGCGATGTCCTGACCCTCTCGGGCATGGGCACGGAGATCAATTCCACCATGCTGTTCAGCACCGATCTCGGCGCTACCTCCTCAGGATTCCGCGTCGGACGGGCAGATGAAAAGAACACCTTCACCTATGCGGAGGATGTCTCCGTCTACTGGGGCGGCAAGAAGGGTGACACCCTCACCCTCTCCGGGGCGAAAGATGCAAATGTATGGCTCGATGGCAGCAATTCCGTGCTCTACGTGGGCATCCATACACTGGACGCTGCAGAGTCCTCCGGCCAGCTGGTGCTGGTTGGCTCCACTGACAAAGACACCATCATCGGCGGCAACGGCAGGAACTCCCTCTGGGGCGGCACGGGAGTTTCCGACGATGTCCTGACGGGAGGCTCCGGCTACAACGAGTTCCGCTTCTCCAAGGGCGAGGGGCACGATGTCATCACCTCTTCCAACAATGCGGACAAGGTCATGCTCTACAACGTGAACTCTGCCGACCTGAACATGGGAGCCACCGGGGTGAATGCCTCCGGCGACCTGGTCATCAGCCTGCTGGACGGCTCCAGCCTCACCTTGAGGAACTACACCGCCCAGGGCGCGGAGACCTTCCAGCTTGCAGACGCCGCCTACCGTTACGACAGGGCCTCCGGCACATGGAACCCGCAGGCGTAGGATTCGCAGAGAAATCTTTTTCGGGAAACGACTACAGGCACACGGCATTCGCCGTGTGCCTGTAGCATACTTCATACTACTCCCTGTTAGAATTTTTAATTCTTACAGGGAGTGTATGAGACGTCAGACGAGCCGTAGGCTCGGATGTAGCCTGCGAAGCAGGCGTATCTTCGATTAAAATCCTATAAAATTTTAATCGAAGATTAGTATCAAGGGGGAATCGACATGGCCGAAATCTCGGTAATCGTTCCGGTGTACAATGTGGAGAAGTATCTGGAAGCCTGCATCCAAAGCATATGGGCGCAGGATTTCAGGGACTTCGAGCTCATCCTGGTGGAGGCTGCCTCAACGGACGGCAGCCTCGATCTCTGCCGCCGTCTGCGGGAGGCATCCGGCGGGATGCTCCGCCTCCTGGAGCATCCGGGGAACCGGGGGCTCAGCGCGGCGCGGAACACGGGAATCAATGCCGCAACAGGGAAGTACATCACCTTCGTGGACAGCGACGACATGCTCTGCCCCAATGCCCTGCGCCTTCTCCACGCCGCCGCGGAGAAAACGGGAACGGACATGGTCTATGCCGGCCAGTACTACGTCCCCGTCTTCGAGGAGGGCAGCGTCTCCAGGATCAAGCACCTCCTTTACCGAAGCAACAAGAACTACCCCACGGAGCTCGCCTTCTTCCCCGATGACCTCGCCAAGCGCCTGGAACCGTGGATCAACCGCGTCATCATAGATACCGCATGGAGCAAGCTCTACCGCCGGGACTTCTTCGAGAGGCATTCCCTGCGGTTCGACGAGGAAATCTCCACCATGGAGGATCTCTGGTTCAACTTCCGCGTCCTCTGCCTGGCGCGCTCCATCGCCATCCTGCCCGACCGTATCTACATCTACCGCCAGAACCCCTCCTCCATCCTGCACCAGGCCCCCACCAAAAAGCGGCTGCAAGAGGACATCCGGAATTCCATGAAGGGCTGCCGCAGCCTCTCGGAGTTCATGGCATCCCTGGAATTCTTCCAAAAGAACGTGCCCATCCAGTATCTGGTGATGGAACATGCCATGCGGTTCTGCATG
>JAFSWY010000439.1 GCA_017444295.1 Selenomonadaceae bacterium
AAAGGGCAAGGCAGGAACAGGTACGGTTGAACCGCCTCATCCAGTCCGGCGGCATTCCGAAGGCGTATGCAGGAAAGACCCTTGGGGATTACATCACGTCAGAAGCCAACAGGAAGGCCGTAGAGGTGGCGAAGTGGCTCATTGAGTACCGAGATAAGGGTGCATTGTTTTACGGGGCTACAGGGACAGGCAAGACGCTCTTGGCGGCGATTGTAGCGCAGGAAAAGATGAAGCGTGGCTTATCCGTGGTCTTCGTGAGTGTTCCCGACCTCCTGATGGACATACGAGACAGCTTCGGCACGGGCAGAACGGCAGAGATTCTACGCACTGTCCAAAGAACCCCCTGCCTTGTGCTGGATGATTTGGGGGCGGAGCGGATGAGCGAGTGGGTGGGTGAACAGGCCTTTGCCATTCTCAACTACCGCTCCAACCATGAGCTACAGACCATCATCACATCGAACTATGGCTTAGAGGCACTATCAGAGCGCATGGTGGTCAGCGGCAAGGGCAGGGATTCGGGGGACGATGTACAGAGCAGACGGATACTCAGCCGTATCTGCGGGATGTGCCATGTTGTCGAGGTCAAGGGAAGGGATTTTCGGATGAGGGGAGTGTGAGGCAGTATGAGCAAGAAGATTCGCTATCCACCGTATATATCAGAAATGCCGAGAAGGTGACGGGTACCAGAACATGGAAATTTTCATATCATGCAGGATTTACCTTGTTGAGGTGGAATTTTAGTTTGAGAAAACACTTGAGCGGGGAGGATACCGGAATCATGAAGGAATCAGAGCAGAAAATTGCTGCAAAAGCCTTTGCGGAAAAATGGAATGGCGTAGGGGATGAAAAGCAACACACCCAGACCTTCTGGCTGGAGCTTTTGCAACAGGTGTTTGGCGTGGAGCAACCCTTTGGCTTCATCACTTTCGAGGATACGGTGAAGCTGGGACACGTCTCCTTCATTGACGCAACCATCCCCGAAACCCATGTGATGATTGAGCAGAAGGGACTGGGGAAAGACCTCTCGAAGCCCATCAAGCAGTCGGACGGTACCATGCTCACACCCTACCAACAGGCGAAACGCTATGCCGCCGAGCTTCCCTACTCCAAGCGTCCCCGGTGGATTGTGGCGTGCAATTTTGGAGAGTTCCGTGTGTACGACATGGAAAATCCCCAAAGTGAGCCGGAGATTATTTTGCTCTCCAATCTGCCGAAGGAATACTATCGCTTGCAATTCCTCGTCAATGCCGCAGACCGCAATATCAAAAAAGAGATGGAACTGTCCCTTGCCGCAGGAGAAATTGTCGGCAGGCTTTATGACGCTCTCCGCAAACAGTACAAGGAACCGGACAGCGAGGAATCCCAGAAGAGCCTCAACAAGCTGTGTGTCCGATTGGTATTCTGCCTTTATGCCGAAGATGCCGCTATCTTGGGAAAGCGGAACATGTTCCATGATTATCTCATGGGATTTCGGGAGAAAAATATACGGCAAGCCATCATCAATTTGTTTGAAACGCTCTCCACTCCGATGAAGGAACGCGACCCGTATATGGATGCCGAGCTGGCGGCCTTTCCCTATGTGAACGGCGGCTTGTTTGAGGACAGCCGGGCCGACTTGCAACGCCAAATTCCACAACTGACCGATGAAATCCTGTCCCTTCTGCTCAAAAATGCCAGCGCGGATTTTGACTGGAGCGGCATATCCCCCACCATCTTCGGCGCGGTCTTTGAATCGACCCTCAATCCCGAAACCCGACGCAAGGGCGGGATGCACTACACGAGCATACCCAATATCCACAAGGTCATTGACCCACTCTTCCTCGATGGGCTGAAACAGGAATTTGAGGATGTGAAATCCGTCAAAACGGCCAAGTTGCGGAAGCAAAAACTCTCCGATTTTCAGCAGAAATTAGCCTCACTGACATTTTTAGACAGCTCCTGCGGCTCCGGAAATTTCCTGACGGAAAGCTACATTTCCCTTCGCCGCTTGGAGAACGAGGTCATCAGCGAAATCCAGAACGGGGAGATGTCCTTTGGCTTTGAAGGAGAGCACAATCCCATCAAGGTGAGTATTTCCCAGTTTTACGGCATCGAAATCAATGACTTCGCCGTGACGGTGGCAAAGACGGCTCTATGGATCGC
>JAFSWY010000440.1 GCA_017444295.1 Selenomonadaceae bacterium
CTCATGATTTTCATTCTGCATATGAATATATAGTATAACGCATGAGAATCAAAACGTCCAGCAATCGACCACTTTTTCGAAAAAACGACCACTTTTAGTATGAAATCTTAGCGAGTCAAGTCCGAAGGGCGCGGAATCGGTTAAATTTCGTGTAAGGCCGTAGTGCGAAACACCGTTTCGCACGGAGTTTGATGACTGAACCTCAAACGCACAGGGCGTGTTATACTAGAGAGCGTTAGAATTTCCCGAAGGGAAAGCTCTTACGCTCTCTGCATATACCGCGAGTGAGTTGTACCGAGATGTAAATTTTACTGTTCGCGAGTATAAAAAACTCCACCGCTCCGAATGTTCGGCAAGCGGTGGAGTTTTCCTTTTGGGCAGGGCATCAACGGTAAGAAACAAGCTCCTCTATCGGCTTGGTCTTTTCATGGTTTGGGGTTGGGCGGGTGCCTTCCGCAGCATAACCAAAATCCATCATCAGCACCACTCTTTCGTTTTTCGGCAGCTTCAGGGCCTCTGCCGCCTTGTCCGGATCGAAGAAGTTCAGCCAGCAGCTATCCACTCCTTCAGCGGCAGCCATCAGCATCATGTGCGTGGCAACGATGCTGGCATCCTCTGCCCCGGAAGTGTATTTTTCACCCGGATAGACGAACTCCTGATTGCTGTCATAGGCCACCACCATCACAAGGGGAGCACCGTAACGGCAAGGTGTCAGCCCATCCACGATCTTCAGTGCTTCCTCGGACTGCATGACGTAGATATGCTGCGGCTGGCTATTCTTTGCCGTGGGAGCCACCTGCCCCGCAGCCAGTATCTTCTCCAGCTTCTCCTTTTCCACAGCCTTGTCCGGCTGATACTTCTTGCAGGAATAACGTTTCTTTGCCAGTTCCAAAAAGTCCATGATAGCCTCCTCCAGTAAACTTCGTGCGAAACGGTGTTTCGCACTACGCCCTTACACGAAAACTAAGTTCATCTGCGCCCTTACGGGCTTGATTCACTAATTTTTCATAGTAAATAGTCGTCTATAATTCACCGATTTAAATAGTTATTCTCCATCAGGGAAGATGGTTCCTGCCATTGACGGGATTTTATTTGATAAAGAAAATCCCGCGACAAAAGTTGCATTTTGTGATATAACAAGGAATGGAAAAATAACCCTAACGAATGGAAGGATAGCCTATGAAAAACATACAAGCAGCAGCCATGGCCGTGTGCCTGGCCGGGATTCTTTTCTCCGGGTGCGGCAGCCAGAAGGCGGCCGCACCGCCCCCTGCATCGAGCATCCAGGAAGAGGCGGAAACGGCGCAGGATGCAGCGGAGCCCCCGAAGGAAGAAGCCCCGGCACAGCTCCCGTACATCACGGCCACAAAGGATTTCGACAATCTGCAACTGGGTACTGCGGACATCCCCGTATATGATGCGTATACCCTGGCGGAGCGCCGTGCAAATGGCATGACAACCGCCCTGCCGGAGGTCACGCCCTACCGGGAAAAGAAGGTTGCCTACCTCACCTTCGATGACGGGCCGGATGATGTGAATACCCCTGCTATCCTCGAAATCCTGCGGCAGGAGAACATCAAGGCAACCTTTTATGTGGTGGGGAGGAATGCGCTGACCTATCCCGATATCGCAAAGCAGATCTTCCTTGAGGGACATGCCATCGGAAACCACAGCTATGACCATGATTACGACAGGCTGTATGCCTCCGTGGCGCAATACCTGGAAGAAATGGAACACACCGATGAGATCCTGCACGGAATCATCGGTGTGCGTCCCCTGATCACCCGCGCACCCGGCGGGCGCATGGGACACTTCACGGGAGAATATGTGTCGGCCATCTCTGCCAATGGGTACGTGGAGCATGACTGGAATGTGAGCTCTGCCGACACGGCTCCCAACCATCCCGTGGCCCAGGACTTCATCGACAACATCGAGGGCCAGGCCACCATGGACAGCCCCATCATATTGATGCACTGCTCCTCCGGCCATGAGGAGACCGTGAAGGCCCTTCCGGGAATCATCCGTGTCCTGAGGGACAGGGGATACTCCTTCGGCGTTGTGACGCCTATGACGCCACAGCCTTGGTAAGGAATCCCATCCTCCCTTCCAGTGCCTTCCGGTCAATCTTGCCCCTGTCATTCAGGGGCAATTCTTTTAGAAAGAACACATGGGACGGGACTTCCACGGCCTTGAGGTGCTGCCGGAGGGACTGGCGGATCTCCCCTTCCTCTGCATCGGGGGATTTCACCAGAAAGGCTGCCAGGTCGTCCCCCCGCCTGTCGTCCCTGCAGCGGAGCACAGCGGCTTCCCGGATGCCGGGCACCTTCCGCAGTGCATTCTCGATCCGGGTGATGCTGATCTTCACGCCCCCCTTGTTGATCCATGCCTCCCTGCGCCCCTGGAAGATCAGTTCGCCATCTTCGTTGAGACAGCCCGTGTCCCTGACGGTGAAGGGAATCCCGATGCCGCTCACATGATAGGGCGTGTCCACATAGACCAGCCCCTCCTTGACGGAAAGGCGGATGCCGGGAAAGGGCTTCCCCAGATTGGACGGGTCTCTCTTCGGGTCATCACAGAGGGCGTAGGTGATGTAGTTCAGCTCGCTGGCACCGTAGTAAAGAAAGATTTTTGACTGCACAAAGATATGCATGAGCCTTTCCAGCACATGCCCGGACAAAAGCTGGGAGCCGGTGAAAATGGAACGCATGCCATTCACCGGCTCCCGAAGGGTCTCCACGAGAATCCGGAGCTTTGCCGGAACGAGGTAGATGACGTTCGCCACCGCTTCCCGCAAAAGATTCTCCCATTGATGATGGTGCATGCTATGGCTCGTGATGATGCTGCCGCCCTCGTAGAGCACGGAGAGGAAACTGTTCAGGTTTCCCGTGAAGCTCAGGCTTCCATGGAGAAACATCCGGGTTTCCCCGTTCACCAGGAATATCCCGTTCTGCACGGGGAAGAAATCCGCCCAGCTTCCATAGGTGCGGTACATAACCTTGGGAACCCCTGTGGAGCCGGAGCTCAATACCCCCAGGATATTCTCTTCTGCATGCTCCTGCAGAGGCAGCCCTGTGACATGAAAGGAGATGCCCCTTTCCCCCACCGACAGGATTCCCTGCAGGGAGTTTTCGCGAAGGATCTCTTCCTGCTCCTGCGCGGAAAGCCCATGATGCAGGAGGATGGGACGGAGGTTCCTTTTCTGCAGGGCAAAAAAGGCGGCTGCCTGTCCGAAAAAATCCTCGGCAAGCACCAGGATATTCCCCGAAATATTTAATGGCATCATGGATGCGAATGCCTCCACCCGTTGAAGCATCTCCCGATAGCTGATGCATTCCTCATCGATTTGCAGGAAGAGCTTTTCCGGGTGCATCCGGGTTTGGCGCTTCAATAACGCATAATAATTTCTGGTATCATTCATCTGCAAGTCTCCAATAAAACCGCATTTCCCATGCCTCCTGCCCCTGCAATGGACAGGAGGCCCTTCCCTCCCCCGGCGATATCCAGGGAGCGAAGGAGATGCACCAACAGTACCGCCCCGGAGGCACCATAGGGATGGCCATAGGCCAGGGCCCCGCCCAGACGATTGTACCGATCCGTCAGATGGGGATGGCTTCTCTCGAACAGCACATCGATGACGGCAAAGGCCTCATTGAACTCGATGGCAGACAGGTCCTCCCAGGAAAGCCCCATCCGCCCCAGCAGGAAGTCTGCCGTCTCCATGGCGCCCCGCGGGCTTTCCAAGGGATTGCAGCCCCTGGATGCCGCAGACAGGATCTGCGCCTTCGGGGCTGCTCCGGGATGATGTTCCAGCCAACGCCCAGACACCAGCAGGGCAAAGGCTGCGCCATCCATGGTATGGCAGGAGTTCCCTGCCGTTGTCACTCCATGGGGGCCAAGCAGCGGCGGCATGCGCTCCAGCAAAGCCTCGCTGATGGATGGGCGGGGGCCGTCATCCCTTCCGCATTCCCCCACGGGAACCACGGAATCCGCCAGAAGCTTCGATTCCTGTGCCGCAAGCGCCCGTCTGTGGCTCAGAAGTGCCCATCGGTCCAACTCCCGACGTGAAACACCCTCGGACTTTGCCACCCGTTCCGCGCCCTGCAGCATGGCCTTTTCGGAAAGCTCCCCGGGGGAAAACTGCGCCATGTAATAGGAACCGTCCCCCCGTGCCGTCTCCCTGTATCGGGGATCCTTCGGGCTGTAGGTCCGCAGGGGCTGAAGGGAGATGCTCTCCATTCCCCCCGCAATGCAGGTGTCCCAAAGGCCGCTCGCGATCTGCGCGTATCCAAGGGAAAGGGCGGCAGCAGCCGATGCGCATTGGGTATCTACCGTGCATGCGGGAATCTCCTCCGGCAGCCCCGCCGTCAATGCCATGAGCCGCGCGAGATTGCCCCCGGTTCCCACGGCATTGCCACCGAGAATACCATCGACCTGCCGGATATCATGCCTTTGGCAAAGGCATCGGAGGAGTCTCGCGCCGAACTCCTCCGGCCTCATCCGGGAGAGTTCCTTGTTTCTGGCGGCCAAGGGTGTCCGCAGGGCATCCAGCACATAAACGGGCATCATGTCAGGACCATCTTGCAAGGGTCTGGTTGACCTTCTTTCCCAGGAAGGCTGCCATGAGAGCCTTCATGATATCCCCCGGAATGAAGGGGAACACTGCCATGGCCATGGCCTCCCAGATGCCGATCTCCATCACCAGCATCATGGAGATCAGCCCGCCGAGATAGGTAATGGGGATTCCAAGAAGGATATTCGCCAGTGCATAGCGGCGAAAATTGATATCGCTTCCCTTGAACATGCTGACGAGGGGATAGGCGACGAGCCATGCGAAGATGAATCCTCCCGTGGGGCCGAAGAGCTTTCCTGGGCCTGCCGTACCCCCAACAAAGACGGGAAGCCCCGCCACACCTAAAAGCATGTAAACGAGAATCACGAGGAAGGTCTGCCTCGGCGTAAGCACGAAGGCGGTTACGCCCAGTGCCATTGTCAGGGCCGTGACCATTCCCGGCGTAAAGGGCAAGGGGAAGGAGATATAGGCCGTCACGCAGCAAAACGCCACGCAAACCGCCATCTTTGTCATATTCCGAACAGAGTCCCCCGTTCCTTGAAGCGATACACTTTCTTCCTTTACCTGCATGTTGCAACACATCCTTCACATAAGATTTCCCGTGGGGAAAAGATTCGAAAATTTTCCTTTGCAAGGGGAACCACCCACAACGGCTCCTCCGCAAAGGCGGGATGGCGGAAACGCAGCTGCATCCCGTCGCATCCGCGGAAGGCGGCATCCTCCAGCAACCGTTCCAGCAACAGGAGCCCCGGCACGACGGGATGCGCACCTTGATGCAGGGGGTTCCTGTCCCCCGCCTTCTCCACGAACTCCGAGATTTCTTTCTTTGAGAACACATGCCAAACGGCATGTTCCTTGATCTCTTCCGAAATCCCGCCCTCGTTTCGCATCGCAGATGTCGGGCCCGGCTGTCCCGGCCGGCGCAGCAGCATGGTGACCTTCAGGGTTTCCTCACTGCCCCGCACCTCCACCACAAGCACCCCATGACGCTCCGACAGGACGCTCAGAGGCTCCCTGCTGCCTTCCGACAGATCCCTGCACCAGAAAAGCTCCGCAATCTCCGCCCCCATATACCGCTCTCCCTTGAGGCCCGACATCTCTCGTGCCAGTTCAAGCAACCAACCACCTCCCGACACAGGGCACGCCCTTTGCAATCATTTCGTACAGTTTTCTATTATACGGAAAAACCGAGGCTCTGTCAACCAAAAGATCCCCTACGGTTGACAATAATGGGATTTTACCATGCAGGAAACCTTGCAAACAGGTTTCCTGTATGGTAAAATGAGCATAGAGAGGACACCGCCTAGCGGTTCGCCCTTGGTTTGGACAAAATTTTCTTTCGCCCGCCTTGAGTTTAGCAGCTAGAGGCGGGCTATTTCTTTTTCATGGTCGCTATCAGCGTCAGAAAAGCTATCACAATGGACAGAATTTCGTAAAGCGTCATACTCCCACCGCCCTTCTTCAGGGCGAAGACAACCCGCCAAACGGTGTCACCAAGCATTATATCATATTTTCTATCATCTCAAAAGGGAACCGCCCTTTTTAGTCTGCTTCCATGTCTTCCAGTGCCAGGAGAGACTGCACCAGGATGGCGCATTCCAGGCGTTTCTTCTGGATTTCGCAGCCCACCTCATAGGGCTTCCTGATATCATCGTGGAAGAGATCCGCGTTCGCATGGCAGCCGCCGCTGCAGAAGAACCTGGCCCAGCATTCGCGGCATTTTTCCTTGTTCAACACATGGGACTCGCGGAAATACCGGGGCAGGTTCTTGTCCTGCACGCCGTCGTAGACATTGCCCAGCCTGTACCTGCCACGTCCCACGAACTGGTGGCAGGGATAGAGATCGCCGTTCTCCGCCACGGCGTAGTACTCATGCCCCGCGCCGCAGCCAGCCAGGCGCTTCGCCACGCAGGGGCCGTTGGAAAGATCCATGTTGAAATGGAAGAAGAAGAAATCCTTCCCCTCCCGATGGCGTCTCAAATAGGTCTCCGTGAGACGGTCATACTCCTCGAAGAGGCGCGGCATGTCCCCCTCGGTGAAGCCGAGGGGATTGTCCTTGAGCACCACGGGCTCCACGGAGAGGATATCGAAGCCCGCATCATTCATCGCGAGAACATCCTCGGTGAAATCCATGTTCTCCTTCGTATAGGTTCCCCGCATGTAATAATTCTTTCCGCCACGGGAATCCACGAGCTTCCTGAAATTGCGGATCACACGGTCATAGCTGCCATTCCCGGCCACGTCCGGGCGCATCCTGTCATGGACTTCCTTGCGCCCGTCCACGCTCAGGACCACGGAAATGTTGTTGTCATTGAGCCACTGGATGATATCGTCCTTCAGGAGAACCCCGTTGGTGGTGAGTGTAAGCTTGAATGCCTTTCCCGTCTCCTTCTCTTTTTGACGCACATATTCCGTAACGGCCTTGACCGTTTCCATGTTCATGAGGGGCTCCCCGCCGAAGAAGTCGATCTCACAGTGCTTCCGCGGACCGCAATGGGCAATGAGATAATCCACTGCCGCCCGTCCCACCCCGGGGCTCATGACGGCGCGCTCGCCGCCATAGCTGCCCCCGTCGCCGAAGCAATAGCGGCAGCGAAGGTTGCAGTCCTGTGCCACCATGAGGCAAAGGGATTTCACAAGCCCTGTCTGCTTAAAGGTCGGCGGAACGTCGATGTCCGATGCGAAAAGCTGCCCTGCATCCATGAGGGAATGAAGCTCCCCAAGAGCCTCCGAAAGCTCCTTTTCGGAATATACCCTCCGAAGGGCCGCCACTACCTCGTCATCGTTGCCCCCTGTGAAGATGTCCATCATATCGTAGATCATCCTGTCGATGACATGCACCGCGCCGCTGTTGATATCCAGCAGGATATAGGTATCGCCCTGCTTAAACTTGTGAATCCTGTCTTTCATGGTCTTGCCTGTACTCCTTCAAACATTTAAAACTTACAGAAAAAAGGCCTCCCCCGAAGGAAAGGCCCTTTCATTCATTTTTCGCAAACCTGGTTGCCGACGGTGCAGGATGTCTTGCACGCGGACTGGCAGGATGCCTGGCACTCCCCGCACCCTCCCGTCTTCAAGGTCTTCTGCATGGTGGGTTTGTTTACTGTGACAATATGTTTCATTTCCAAATCCTCCTCGTTCCGATGAAAAAAAAATGTAATTCCATTGTACCACCTCAGGCGGGAACATGCAAGGAATCCATGGGATATTATTTACGAAAATCACGAAAAAACAGCCTGCCCTCCGGAAAGAGGACAGGCTGATCCGTATCTTATTTACGACAACCTCTTATTTTATTTATCAGAAGAAGAAGCTTACACGACCGAAGAGCGTCTGGTTCCTCTCATTGTTCTCCAGCTGCTTGCCATGGAAATAGGCAATGCTGGTGCGGATATTCCTGAGCGGGATGTAGTCAACGCCGAACTCCCAGCCCTTGAGATTCGTATCGCCATCTGCACCATATGCCGTATCATAAGTAGGAGCGAAAGCAACATTATGGCCGAGGCTGCGATAGGCAACATGAGCTCCCCAAGTGCCGGCATTCGCAGGCTTGATGCCCTTGTAGTCCAACTGGATATTGTAGGCCTTGCCATACCGGTCTGCCTTCGTGTTGCTTGCATAGGAAGCACCCAGGGCGACATTCTTGTCAAAGGCATAACGCGCGCCAACAGACCAGATCTGAGCCTTGTCCGTATCATTGTCGCCCTCGTTGTAGCCATCATTGTGACGGAACGCCTCGTTGGTGAACTGGCGATATGCCAGGCCGGCATCCCACTTGTCCTTGCTGTACAGAGCCTCAATGCCAAGGTAATTGGCAGCGGTATCATTGCCATTGCTTTCGGCCAGGGAGTTGTTGGCACGATCCATGTTGAAACGGCCGGCCTCGATGCGACCCTTGAAATCCTTTCCGAAGGTAACCTGAACACCGGAGAAGAAGTCATCCATGATGAGTCCGCCATCGGAGGTGCTGAAGAAAGTCTGCTTGCCCAGCTTCACATTGAAGTTGTTGTAATCGCCCTCAGCATAAGCATAAGTAAGGCTAACATCCCCAGAGGTATCCGTCTTCATGTTGTTGGTAGCCGTCAGACGAGCCTTGACCTTCCAGTTCTCATTGACCTCAGCCGTGGGGAACAAACGGAGCTGAAGCTGATCCGTGTTCCTCTTGAACGTGCTGCC
>JAFSWY010000056.1 GCA_017444295.1 Selenomonadaceae bacterium
CGCCATGTTCACGATACGCCCGCTCCGCTGCTTCATCATGAGCTTCGTCACAGCCTTCGTACAGTGGAACACTCCCTTGAGATTCGTGTTGATCACTGCATTGAAATCCTCTTCCTTCATTCGGGCAAAAAGGGCATCCCGTGTAATGCCTGCATTGTTCACAAGGATATCGACCGTTCCGAAAGCCTCCACCACAGAGGCAACCATGGCCTCGGCAGCTGCACTGTCCGACACATCTGCCTGGACAAGAAGAGCCTTGCCGCCTTTTTCCTCAATGGCAGCCTTGACTTCCTCCGCTGCCTTCACATTCCCGGCATAGTTGATGGCAACCTTTGCCCCTTCCTCTGCCAGCCTGAGGGCAATCACCCTGCCGATGCCGCGGGAGGCTCCCGTGACAAGCGCAACCTTTCCATCTAAAAGCATATTAACGAACCTCCTTGAAATAGTCAAGGGTTTTTTTCAGGCTTTCCATATTTTCCACGTTCATGCTGACGAGAGCCTTGTCAATTCGCTTGTTGAAGCCGCAGAGGGTCTTTCCGGGACCGGCCTCCACATAGGTATCCGCACCGAATTCCCGCATGGCAATCACGCAGTCAATCCACTTCACGGGACTGGCCGCCTGTGCAACAAGATTCTCCTTGATCTCGCCCGACTTCTGCTCCAATTTTCCATTGACATTCGCAACCACAGGGAATTTCGCGTCGCGAATCTCCACCTTGTCCAATTCTGCCGCCAGTTTCTCTGCGGCAGGCTTCATGAGGGTGCTATGGAAGGGTGCGCTGACCGGCAGTACCACGGCCTTTTTTGCCCCTGCCGCCTTCAGCGCTTCCACAGCCGCCTCCACGCCCTTCGTTGCACCGGCAATGACCGTCTGGCCCGGGCAATTGAAATTCACCGCCTGGACCTCGCCTGCACTCTTTGTCGCCTTCTCACAGGCATCGACAATCACTTCATCAGCCAAGCCGATAATTGCCGCCATGCCGCCTTCCCCGACGGGAACGGCTTCCTGCATGAACTGCCCGCGCTTGTGCACGAGAAGCACTGCATCCTGAAAATTCAGGACATCCGCCGCAACGAGGGCAGAATACTCCCCAAGGCTATGCCCGCCCGCAATGTCCGGCTGTATGCCATGCTCCTTGAGGATTTCATTGGCGATAACGCTCATGGTGAGAATGGCAGGCTGGGTATTGGCGGTGAGCTTCAGGTCATCCGCCGGCCCCTCGAAACACATTTTCCGGATGGAATACCCAAGAGCCTCATCGGCTTCCTTGAAGAGCCGTTTCGCCACATCATACTGCTCGCAAAAATCCTTGCCCATGCCGACAGCCTGAGCACCCTGTCCCGGAAATACAAATGCTAGTTTGTTCAATTCATTTCCCCCATTTCTGCAACAGGCTTACAAATCACAGCAAACAAAGACACGATCAATCCGCATTGGCCTCGATGTTCTTGAAGGTGTCCGGCAATCCGTTCACGATATCCTCGATGATGGCCTTGACAGGCTTGATGTCCTTGAGCATGCCGGAAATCTCCCCGATCATGACGGAGCCGTTCTCCACGTCCCCTTCATGGGTAGCGCGATGCAGACTTCCCACGCCCAGTTTTTCCAGTTCCTCCGGCGAGGCACCTGCCGCCTCCATCTCCTCGTAACGACGGGAGAGCTTGTTGGCGATGACACGGGCCGGATGTCCGAGGGAGCGTCCCGTTACCACTGTGGAACGATCCTTCGCTTTCAATACCAGTTCCTTATAATTCGGATGGGCAATGCACTCCTCGCTCACCACGAAGCGGGAGCCCATCTGCACTGCATGGGCGCCCAGCGCAAAGGCCGCCGCCACCCCGCGGGAATCCGCAATGCCGCCCGCCGCAATGACGGGAACCTCCACTGCATCCACTACCTGGGGCACAAGGGCCATGGTCGTGATCTCGCCGATATGGCCGCCGGATTCCGTGCCCTCCGCAATCACCGCATCCGCACCGCTGCGTGCAAGACGCTTTGCCAATGCCACGGAAGCCACCACAGGAATGACCTTCGTGCCGATTTCCTTGAGCGCAGGAACGTACTCGCCCGGATTCCCTGCCCCGGTAGTCACCACCGGCACCTTTTCCTCCAATACGACCTGCATAACCTCTTTTACAAAGGGGCTCATGAGCATGACATTGACGCCAAAGGGCTTCTCTGTCCGCTCTTTGACCTTGTGGATTTCCGCACGCAGGGCATCCGGAGGCATGTGTCCTGCACCGATGATGCCAAGGCCCCCCGCATTGGATACTGCCGATGCCAGTTCAGCAGTGCCAATCCAGGCCATGCCCCCCTGCAGGATGGGATATTTTATATTGAGCAATTTACAGATCACATTGTTTTCAAACATAAAAATAAATCCTCCTTAACCCATGAATATCACAGGGGCAACGAATCACCTGTTTTCGCCGTCCTTTGCCAGCATCTCCTCCTTCGTCAATGCATCACGGATATGCCCGAGAACATTGCTCTTGACATACTCGTTCGCCACGCCAATGGCGCTGCAAATAGACTTGGCATTGGAGGAGCCATGGCTGATAATGCAGCAGCCATTGACCCCAAGAAGCGGTGCCCCACCGTATTCCGTGACATCCAGCCGCTTGCCGAGCTTCTTGAGCGTCGGCATCAGCAAAAGTGCGCCAAGTTTGGCAAAAATCCCGCCATCCTTGATGGCCTCCTTAATGAGTTTCAGGATCGTTTTTGCCAGTCCCTCTGCAAATTTTAACACAATATTGCCAACAAATCCATCACAAATTACAACATCGAAGTTTCCCTTGGGAACATCCCGTCCCTCCGCATTGCCGATGAAGTTGATAGTCCGCATCGTCTTCAGAAGCTGATAGGTCGCTTTTGCCTGCTCGTTGCCCTTTGTCTCTTCCTCGCCGATGTTCAGCAGGCCCACCCGTGGATTCTCCTTGCCGAAAACATGCTCGGCATAAAGGGCGCCCATCATTCCGCTCTGCACGAGATGCTCGGGCTTGCTGTCCACATTGGCGCCGGAATCCAGCAAAAGCGTAACCCCCTTGGGTGTCGGCATTGGTGTCGCAATGGTGGGGCGCCCGATCCCGCGTATCCTCTTCAATATGAGCTGGGCTGCCGTCACCGCCGCTCCGGTGCTGCCCGCGGAAAGCACGGCATCACATTCCCCGTCCTTCACAAGCTGCGTCGCCACAACAACAGAAGCATCCTTTTTCGTCCGCACGGCATCTGCTGGATGCTCCTCCATTCCTATGACCTCACTGGCATGGTGAATCGTGATATTCAGGCCCTCCCACCCTTTCTCGCGCTCCAAGACGCTGCGGATGGCGGTCTCATCCCCCACCAAAACGATTTCACATTGATATTTCCTGGCCGCCCGCACTGCCCCGAAGACGATCTGCTCTGGAGCAAAATCCCCTCCCATGGCATCCACTGCGATTTTCACTGAAGTACCCTCCTACTTGTCTTCCAGCGACAGCATCTGAAAGACCGCCTGTCTTTATAAAGAAAACGAGCAGGACATAATCACATCCTGCTCATGAAAAATTTCATTCAGCTTCCTGGATGACCTGCTTGCCGTCATAATAACCACATTCCGGGCATACATGATGGGGCATCCTCGGTTCGTGGCACTGCGGGCAGGCCGTGAATCCGGGAGTCTCCAGTTTCCAATTGGCACGGCGCTTATCGCGGCGGGCCTTTGACATCTTGCGCTTTGGTACTGCCATTCCAGATACACCTCCTTGACATCATTCGCTTCCTATGTTTCTGAATTGCTGCAATGCCGCAAGCCTCGGATCCGGAACAACCCTGTCACAGCCGCAATCGCCGTGGTTCAGGTTCGCGCCGCAGACAGGGCACAGCCCCTTGCAGTCCGGCTTGCAGATATTGCTGAGCGGCTGTGCCGCCAGAAGTGTATCACGAACCATGCCCGTGATATCCATAGCGTCTCCGTCGAAAACATTCGCATCATCATCCGCTGTCATTCCATCACACATGCGCCGAAAATCCTCCGAGAATTCAATCCTCTGGTCCTCCGCGCACGGCTCAAGGCACCGGTCGCAGACAAAAGTCCTCCTGCACTCAATGGTTCCCTCTGCCCGATAACAGGTTCCCGTGTCCACAACCTTCCCCTTGACGGCAATCATACCCTCAAAGGCACAGTCATCGAAAACGGCATCCATATCCTCCGCAGATGCCTCGAATGCAAAGGGAATCTCCTTCCCTGCACCGACATTCAAATCAGCAATATTCACTATCATCAGCATCAACCTCAAACCATTATAACGACTGCAATTCCTTTTGTCAAGAAAGAACTGCCTTCTTATTCGCCAAGGCGTCCGGCAAGGATGCGCAAGGCTTCCTGCTGGACATTTTTCAACGGCACCTTCTCCCGCTCCGCAATCTCCCTACAGTCCTCATACTCTGCCGAGACAGACACGATTTTCCCGCGATAGGCGCTGATCTTGCACCGCACATCGCCATGCTTCGTCCCGACCTTTGCGATGCGCCGCACCGCTTCTATGCGCCGTCCGATGGGAATCACCCGAATCCCGATGCTCGTGGTTTCCCGGAACACGATTTCCGCGCAGCCCTCCTGATGGGCCTCGTCCACAAGAACAGAAAGGGTCTGGGCAGGACGGTTTTTCTTCATGTAGATGTTCGTCACCCAGACATCCAATGCCCCTGCCCCGAGGAGGCATTCATAAAGGTATCCGTAAATCTGGGGATTCATGTCATCGATATTCGTCTCCAAAAGGCAGCATTTGCTCTCGCGCTTCCCCTGATATTCCCCAAGGTAGAGCCGCAGCACATTGGGAATCTCCAACTCCCAGGTCCCGGCACCGTAGGCAACCGTCTCCACGGTGAAGTCTTCCGGCAGGCTCTCCTCATGGATGGCCAGCGCCTTCACCACCGCCGCTCCCGTTGGTGTGGCAAGTTCCTTTTCCGCTCCCTTATGATAGGATGGAAATCCCTTCAACAGTTCCGCCACCGCCGGGGCCGGCACAGGCATGAGCCCGTGGGCGCACTTCACGAAGCCGCTCCCCGTATTGAGCTTCGAGGCAAACACCCGATCGATATCGAAGTATTCCATGCAGATTGCCGTGCCCACGATATCCACGATGGAATCCACAGCACCCACTTCATGGAACGCCACCTCATCCTTCGGCTTCCCATGCACCTTTCCCTCGGCCTCCGCAAGAACCTCAAAGATGGCAAGGCTCTTCTGCTTCACACCATCCTCCAGGGCGGATTTCTCGATCATATCGCGAATGGAAGCCATCGTCCTATGGTGGTGTTCCTCATGATGATGGTGCCCCTCATGGTGAGGATCTTCATGGCGATGATTCTCATGATGATGGCCTTCCTGATGGCGATTCGCATGCTCTGCCATGGGAACCATTCTTCGCCCGGTAAGCTCTACATTCACATGGACCGCCTGAATCCCGTTCCTGTTCACGGAATCCACATGCAGCACGTACTCATCCTCCACGGGGAGCTTCTTGAGCTCCTTTTCCAGATGTGCCTGGGGAACCCCCGCCTGCAAAAAGGCACCCAGGAGCATATTGCCGCTGATGCCGGAAAAACAGTCAAGATAAACCGCCTTCATATCCTCACCTCATCTTGTTGATCTTGCTGGCCAATACGCCAGCACCGAACCCATTGTCGATATTCACCACAGACACACCCGACGCACAGCTGTTGAGCATGGAGAGGAGTGCCGACAATCCATGGAAGGACGCCCCGTAGCCGATGCTCGTCGGGACTGCAATCACAGGTTTGTCTGTAAGCCCTCCCACAACGCTTGCAAGCGCACCCTCCATGCCGGCGATGACGATAATGACATTGGCGGACCGGATTTCCTCCAGATGGGCAAACAGCCGATGGATCCCGGCCACCCCGCAGTCATAGCACGTCTTCACGCGATTTCCCCAGAGCCATGCCGTGAGCCGGGCTTCCTCCGCCACGGGAATATCGCTGGTCCCCGCCGTCACCACAAGGACATATCGTTCCTCATCCCGCAGGACCGTTTTGTCCCGCTCAAGATAGATGATGCGGGCCGCTTCATCATATTCCATCTCCGGCATCTGTTTCTTCACGAACTCATATTTCTCCCTGCTCGCCCGCGTCGCCATGAGATTCCCGTTGCTGTTCCTGTAAAGGGACTGCAGGATGGAAAGAACCTGTTCCTCCGTCTTTCCCTCGGCATAAATCACCTCGGGAAAGCCCTGCCTCATCTCCCGATGATGATCCACCTCGGCAAAGCCCATATCCTCGAAGGGAATGTCCCGCATCCTTTGCATGACGGCTTCTTCCTGGATGCTTCCTTCCTTATATTGACGCAATAATTCCCGGATATCTTCGTCCTTCAAGACATTCTCCCCCTAAAGCGTGCTTCTAAAACCAAAGCCCTTCCCACCGGGAAGAGCTTTGGTGTGTTGATACTCACTCTTATTGCTGATTCGGCAGCTGTGCAGAAGCCTGTGCAGGAGCTTGCACGGAAGGCTGCGCAGGAGCCGCCGGCGGATTCTGTTGCTGGGCGCTGCGGTTCATCTGGTCCTTCGCCTGCTGGAGCACCTGACGGGCCTGATGGAGCCCCTGTTCCGCCTGCTGTACGCCCTGGAAAGTATTCGACACATGCATGATGAGCTGGTCGAAGACCTGGTTCGCATAGCGATCCGCATCATCGCGGAGCTGCTGGGAGTTCTGGCGGGTACGCTCCATGATCTCGCGCTCCTGTTCCCGCGTCTGCTGCAGGATCGTCCTTTCCTTCTCCCTGGCCTGGCGCACGATATCATTCTCATTCGTCAATCTCTGGGCATACTTCTTTGCCTCATCCACGATGTGGTCGGCTTCTTTTTTGGCATCGCCAAGGATCTTTTCCCTGTCCTTCATGATCTGGTTTGCCTGGGACAACTCATTCGGCAAGTCATTCCTGAGCTCTTCCACAAGATGCACCAGGTCATTCTCATCAATCATGCATTTGCCGGAAAGGGGAACATGGGATGCCCCTGC
>JAFSWY010000441.1 GCA_017444295.1 Selenomonadaceae bacterium
TACCTGATACTGGATGAGCCGACGGCCGGACTGGATCCCGCAGGGCGTGAAAAGATGCTGAAGGAGATACGGGCGCTGCATAAGAAGCATGGCTTTACCATCGTTCTTGTATCCCATAGCATGGAGGACATTGCGCGCTTTGCGGAGCGGATGCTGGTGCTGAGAAAAGGGACATGCGTGCTGGATGATGCGCCGTCCAACGTGTTCCGGCAAACAGAGCTGCTGGAGCAATCCGGCTTGCGACCGCCGCAGGTGACCAGATTCTTGCAAATGCTCCGTCAAAAGGGCTTGGACGTGTCCATGGACGCGATTACCTTTGAAGACGGGTTGGAAGCTGTTTTGAAAGCGGTAAAACATCGGCAATAAGAGCAGGAGGGCGAACAAATGGGGAAATGTTTATTTGTTACGGGAACAGGAACAGATGTCGGAAAAACCTATGTGACAGGGCTTATCGTAAAGAGCCTCCGTGATGCGGGAATGTCCGCCGGTTATTATAAGGCGGCGGTTTCCGGCGCCACCATGGATGAAACGGGGCATCTTTGTCCAGATGATGCTGCATACGTGGATTCCCTTGCCGGACTGCATGCGCCGATGGAAAAGCTGGTCTCCTTTGTTTATCCGGATGCGGTGTCGCCGCATCTGGCTGCAAAGCTGTCTCATGTACCGCTGGATATGGAAAAGGTGCAGCGGGATTTTTATGAAGCAAGGGACAGCTATGACTATCTGACCGTGGAAGGAAGCGGCGGTATCGTTTGCCCGTTGCGATGGGACGCTGTGGAACATATCGGATTGGACGATCTTGTGCGATGGATGGGGATTCCCGTTTTGGTGGTCGCCGGTTCCGGGCTTGGTACGATCAATGCCACCGTCCTGACGGTGGAACATTTGCACCATTGCCATATACCGGTCCGGGGCATCGTGCTCAATCGTTTCCACAAGGAGAATGTGATGGAGCAGGACAATCTGCGCATGGTGGAGGAAATGACATCTGTTCCTGTGCTGGCAACGGTATGTGACGGTGCGCAGACTTTGGATATGGACATCAAAACGCTGTCGGGACTTTATGACTGAAAAGGAATGTATTGAATCAAAAAAAGTTGGGCAAATTTGATGCAGAGCCGGATGACTTTGCCTGTCCGGTTTGCGGCATGCCCAAGAAGGCATTCAAGCTGAAGCAATGAGACAACAGCGGGTTTGTCCCATATAGAATAAAATCCGTGGGAAACGGTGTGTCGCATCCCCAAGGGGACTAGCTTCGCGTCGCTACGCCCTTATACGAAAACTAACCTCATCTGCGCCCTTACGGGCTTGATTCGCTCATTTTTCGCAGTAAACGTGAGGCTGTCGTACATGATACGCATACGGCAGCCTATTTTTGCTGTATGCGTGAGCCTGGCGGCAGGGAGTTTCGGATGGGGGGAAGGGCATAAATTATCCTTTCGGGGCAGGAAAAGAGGCGTGTTTGGCGAATTGCTCCAATAGGGGAGGAGTGTGTGCATGGAGATTGAACGTCAATTCTTAGTGAAAACGCTTCCCGTCCTGCCGTCAGAGTACGAGTTCCTGCGGCAGGGATATGTGGCGCTTCTGCCGGAAATACGCATCCGGCAGCTTGGTGGAGCCCGATTTACGTTGACGGTCAAGCGTGGGGCAGGGCTTGTGCGGGAGGAATGGGAGACTGAAATA
>JAFSWY010000057.1 GCA_017444295.1 Selenomonadaceae bacterium
CGCTGGTTGAAAAATTCATCCCGCACCTGAATGCCCGTGGATTCCCCTGTATGAGCCTCACTCCGCTTGTCCTTGTCCTGCCAATAGGCGATGGCCGTAATCGACGTCTTGCGCCCACCGGGATAGATGGCAATTTCGTCTCCCTGGGCCAAATGGCCTGCCTCAATGCGCCCCGCGATGATGCGCCGGTCATCGAACTTGTAGACATCCTGAATGGGAAAACGCAGGGACTTATTTTCTGCCGCCTCCTCTCCTTCAATGAAATCCAATGCTTCCAGAAGGCTTTTGCCCTGGTACCATGGCATATTCCCCGATTTTTCCGCAATATTGTCGCCCTGGAATCCCGAAACAGGCAGATAGTCAAGGGGATGCACGTCAAGCTCTTCCAGGAATGCCCCCAGTTTTTCCACAATCTCCTGAAAAGGTTCCTCCCGATAGTCCACCAGGTCCATTTTATTGACCAGCACATAGACCTTCCGGATGCCCAAAAGACTCAGCATATAGGCGTGGCGTCTCGACTGCTCCTGCACACCCTCATGGGCATCCACCACCAGAAGCGCCGCCTCCGCGCTTGCCGCGCCGGAAATCATGTTTTTCAGGAATTCCTTGTGGCCGGGAGCATCAATGATGATGTATTCCCTCTTTTTCGTGAAAAACTGAATCCGTGTCGTATCGATGGTAATGCCTTGTTTCTGCTCCTCCTCAAAGGCATCCAGAAGATACGCGTACTCAAAGGGTTTGCCCGTATCGTGGGCGATTTTCTTCACCTTTTCCACTGCTCCCAAGGGAAGCGAGTGAGTGTCGTAGAGCAGCCGCCCCAGCACCGTGGATTTCCCATGGTCCACGTGGCCTACCACCACGATATTCATCTCCTCCTGCTTTTGCGTCACATGTACCCCTCCTTCCTGAGCTTCTGCATGGCATAGGAATCCTCCTGATCCTGTTTGCGCCCTGCACGTTCATTGGTCTTCGTTGTTTTGAGTTCCTCGATGATCTTGTCCAGCGTATCCGCATCGGAATCAATCTGCCCTGTGCAGCAGGCGCATCCCAGACTGCGATACCGCTTGCCGTTCTTGGCGAAATAAAGGTCGATGATGGGAATATGCTCCCGACGGATGTATTCCCAGATATCAATCTCATTCCACGCCAGCAAAGGATGGACACGGATATGATGTCCCTTGGGAAAATCCGTCTTGAACTGGTCCCAAAGTTCCGGCGGCTGGTTTCTGTAATCCCAGGCATCATCCTCCTTGCGCTCGCTGAAAACACGCTCCTTGGATCGGGAACCTTCCTCGTCACGACGCACTCCCACGATAAGTCCGTCAAATCCATACTGATGCACAACCTGCTTCAATCCCTCTGTCTTGAGCGCCCTGCAACAGGCAAGCCGCCCGCTTTCCGGGCCGATGCCTGCATCTATGGCCTCCTGGTTGGTGTGGACGATGAGATCCAGGGACAGTTCCTTGGCAATCTTGTCACGATAGGCAATCATCTCCGGTATCTTGCGCTTCGTATCGACATGTATGAAGGGAAAGGGGACATGCCCGTAAAACGCTTTTTTCGCCAGCCAGAGCAGCACCGTCGAATCCTTGCCGATGGACCACAACATCCCAAGCTTCCCAAGCTTTTTGTATGCCTCCCGCAGAATATAGATGCTCTCGGCCTCCAGTTTGTCCAAATGCTCCATAGTTTCACTTCCTAATACTCATTTGCTTTTTTCTTTTTCACCAGAATGCTGTCCTCGCTGCCATCCGGCCATTTCATGACCCAGTTGAGGGAATCCTGCGTGTCCCTGGCATAGAGCCGCCCGCCCGCACCGCCAAGGTCTGCTGCCAGATAATAGAAAATGGCTTCCCTCGGGCATTCCTTCACGCAGGCAGTGCAGCCCCAGCAATCGCGCACATCGCGAATCTGCGCTCTTCCCTCTCTCAGAATGAGGAGATTTCCCGGACAGACTTCGGCACATCTTCCGCAACCGACGCATTTTTCCCGTTCAATGAATATGCTCATGCCGTATCACTCCCTGCCTTCACGAGAGGACGGCAAAGGATTTTCACCTTGCCGTCTTCCCGACGAGAATTGATGTACTTTTCATAGGCGGCATCTTTTTCGGGATAGTCGAGGTTTTCCGCAAAGGAATGCCAGCGCGTCTCTTTCCTTGCCCTCAAGTGAGCGATGAGCGCTTGAGCGACCACAAGGCGTTCCCTGAGCTCAAAGATTTTCATGAGTCCGTAAAAGTCATCGGCATGAAGGGACTCAGAAAGCCCTGCGATACGCTCTATATGCTTTTCCGCCTGGGCAAGCTGCGCCTCTGTATAGCGGTAGCCGGTCCGAATGCCTCCGGCATATTCATCCATCGTCTGCTGCATGGCATCTTCCAGGGCATCGGTATCATATACGGAGTTCCCGTCCTTTGTTTGGTTCAGGAAATGCTCTGTCCATTGCACAATTTTCTCCATGGTTTCCTGTGGCAAAAAGGGATCGTCCCTGTGCCTGGCAAATTCTGCCGCAGCCCCCGCAGCGATCTCCCCCTCGACAAAGGCTCCCGTCACATATTTCTGCGGAGCGCCTCCAGCCACATCCCCTGCCGCAAAAAGCCCCCGAAGCGTCGTTCCTCTCTCATCGTTCACCCAATAGCCGCTGGCCGTGTGGCCGCCAACGATATAAGGCTCGGTTCCCTCGATCTCCACATCCTGCTGTGACGGGCCAAGCCGTGTCTCGCGCCAGCGCATGGTCTGTGCCGGGGACATATTGAGATAGGCCTTTTCCAGGGACTCCTCCTCTGCCTCTGTGATTCCTGTTGTTTTCAGGCAGCACGGCCCCCTTCCCGCAAGATTCTCGGAGACAACCGCATGCAGCCGTTCCGATGTGGTATTGCCATAAGCAGCCTGATACTCCTCGTCGCGCGCATTGATCTGGGCAGCGCCGATTCCCTGTGCCAGGGTTCCCGTCGGAGCGATGGTGTCCTTGCACCGAAGAGCGATGAACCGCATCTCGAATGTGGTCATTTCCGCTCCGGCCAAAAGACCCATAGCATATCCTGCCCCTGTGTTGAAGGGGCTGTACCACATCTTATGGCGGGATGTGCCGGGATGGTTCGGCAGATAAATCCCTGCCGCGCCGCCCGTGGCGCAGATAACGGAACGCGCTGTCAGAAAACACAGAAGTTCCTGCTTCACATCAATGCCCCACGCACCAATCACCGTCCCGTCCTCTTCCTGCAAATAACCCACGATGTTCAGGTGATTCATGACCTCGACATTTCGCGCCCGGTTCACGGCCTCTGCCAGCAAAGGCTTGATGTTCTCCCCATTGATCTTGATATTTCTCCCCCCGCGGGCAGCATAGCTCCCATCAGGATTTTTCAGGATCACAAGCCCCAGCTTCTCCATCTTCTCAGTTACCCGGTTCAGTCCCTGCGCAATGGAAAGCAAGAGGTCGCCCCGCACAATCCCCTCCGCATCCTTTTCGGCATAACGGACATAATCCATGGGGGAATGTCCGGGCGTGATATAGGCATTCAGTGCGTTGACCCCGGCCGCCAGGCAGCCGCTTCGCTTGATGTTTGCCTTGTCTGCCAGCAGCACGGACATTCCAGGATACTTCTCGGAAAGCGTGATGGCCGCATAGCATCCGGCAGCGCCTCCGCCAATGATAAGGATATCCGCTTGTTTTCTCAGTATTTTCATGTCATTCCTTTTCCGTCAGATGACAACGGACTCCTTCCTCTTGGACTTGTTTTCGACAGTCTCTGCCTTCCCGTCCCCAAAACTCAGGATGCGATGAATGAGCACACGGACTTCCGCCCCCTCCTGCAAAGGAGGTTTTTCAAGGCTCCGGCCCGCTTTCAATATCTGCCCTTTGACCTCCACATGAGCCTCCACGCTGCTCCCGCGGAAATAGGTCGCCCGGACAATGCCATGCTCTGCGGCCAGAGGCATGGCGATTTCCCTGTCATTCAATCCTATCTCGACAAATTCCGGACGGATGATTCCGGGGTGCGCGCCATCTTCTTCCGTCTCAAATCCTTTGAATACGGTGTAATCCGGCACATGGACGGACTCGCCGATGAAATCTGCCACAAACGGCGTGCGGGGCAACTGGTAGATTTCGGCGGGAGTTCCCGTCTGCTCCACGCGGCCTTTGTTGGTAATGATGATGTCATCCGCCACCTCCACGGCCTCATCCTGGTCATGTGTCACAAAAATACTGGTAATGCCGAGCTTGTGGATGGTTTCCCTGAGCCAGCCGCGGAGTTCCTTGCGCACCTTTGCGTCAATGGCGGCAAAGGGCTCATCCAGAAGCAGCAAGCGGGGGCTTGGCGCCAGTGCCCGCGCAAAGGCAACACGCTGTCTCTGGCCGCCGGACAGCTGCATGGGGTAACGGTCGGCGAACTTGTCAAGGCCGATGAGATGTGTGAGCTCATCCACGCGGCTGCGTATCCTCTGCTTGCCCTCCTTCTGGACTTTCAGCCCAAAGGCGATGTTTTCCCTGACGGTCATATGGCGAAAGAGGGCGTAGTTTTGAAAGACAAAACCTATGCCGCGTTTGCCGGGGGCGAGATCGTTCACCCGCTGCCCGTCAATCAATATGTCGCCGCTGTCCGGTCTCTCCAGCCCGGCAATCATGCGCAGTATGGTTGTCTTTCCGCTGCCGGATGGCCCAAGAAGCCCGATGAGCCTCCCCCGGTTCACCCCAAAATTCACATGATCCGATGCCTTGAAATCACCGTAATGCTTATCGATATTCCTGAGTTCTACCTCATAAGCCATGATTGCCGCTCCTTTCTGACTTCCTTTCTAACTTCCATTCCACCAGATTACGCAATACCAGAATGAGGATAGCGAGAAATACCAGAATGGAGGCCACGGCAAAGGCCGCCGTGAAATTGTATTCGTTGTAAAGAATCTCGATATGAAGGGGCAAGGTGTTCGTCTTGCCGCGAATATGCCCCGATACCACGGACACTGCTCCGAATTCCCCCATGGCTCTGGCTGTGCAAAGGATGATGCCGTAGATCAGTCCCCATTTGATATTGGGAAGGGTCACCCGGCGAAAGATCGTCCATCCTCCGGCCCCCATGGTGGCCGCAGCTTCTTCCTCAGAGCGCCCCTGTGCTTCCATCACAGGCACAAGCTCCCGTGTGATAAAGGGAAATGTAACAAATACCGTAGCGAGGATGATGCCAGGAACCGCAAAGACAACAGCCACATGAAAATCCTGAAGCGTCTGGTAAATGGGACTCATGCGGCCAAAGAGCATGATGAAGAACAATCCCGCTACCACAGGGGAGATGGCAAAAGGCAGATCGATCAGAGAGCCAAGCACGGCCTTGCCCCGAAAGTCAAACTTCGTCAACAGCCAGGCCGAAGCCAGGCCGAAAACAACATTGAGCAGGACGGCAATCACCGTTGCCTCTGCCGTAAGAAGAAAAGCTTTTCTGGCAAAGGGTTCCGTGAGCGCTGCCAGATAAGCATCCCATCCCTTGGCAAGAGCCTCAAATCCCACCAGGACGAGCGGCAGGATGAGCATGACGAAAAGGAACGCCGCACCCAGGAAAATGAGCAGCCATTTCACAAAAATCTCCGAAGACACGGATGTCATTTGCTGTTTCGCCTCGAAATCCGCGGAAAGGAACCTGTTTCGCGTTACGCTTGCTGCCATGTGTGTCACACCCCCTGCTTTCTGATCCGATAACGCTGATAACCGTTGATGCTAAGCAAGATGAGGAAGGAAAGCACCAGCATCACGATGGCAATCGCTGCCGCCGCCTGATAGTCGAATTGCTCCAGCTCCGTCATGATAAGGAGCGGGGCGATTTCCGTCTCAAAGGGAGTATTGCCGGCAATGAATACCACGCTGCCATACTCGCCGATTCCCCTGGCAAATGCCAAGGCAAACCCGGTAAGCAGGGGTGCCACAAGTTCCGGGAAAATGACTTTGCGGAACGTGAGCCATTTCCCTGCGCCCAAAATGGCTGCTGCCTCCTCAATCTCAGGTTCCAGATCCTTGAGTACGGGCTGGACGCTGCGCGTCACAAAGGGAATGCCCACAAAAACCAAGGCGATGGTAATCCCCACTGCCGAAAAAGCAGAGGGGATGCCGAGAGCATAAAGGAATTGTCCCATCCAGCCGGTTTCCACATAAAGCGTGGTAAGCGCAATACCGGCCACCGCCGTCGGAAGCGCAAAGGGAAGATCGATGAGCCCGTCCATGATGCGCTTGCCCGGAAAATCATAGCGCACCAATATCCAAGCCAGGAGCAGACCAAAAAAACTGTTGATGACGGCGGCTGCCAAGGCGCAGGAAAAACTCATCCAATATCCATGCACAATCCGGTATTCAAAAGCCTTGTCAATAAACTTCTCCCATCCCATGCCGCTGGCAAAGAATACGAAGGCAACCAGCGGCAGGAGAAATATCAGGGAAAGATAGAAAAAAGTGATGCCCATGGTAAAATGAAAACCAGGGATAACCTTGCCTGAACTGCCCATAAAAACCTCCTTGCCACTATGAAATCTACTTTTGATAGATCTGGTCGAAGGTGCCGCCGTCGGCAAAGTGTTCCTTCTGAGCCTTTGACCAGCCGCCAAATGCCTCGTCAATGGTGAAAAGCGTGATTTCAGGGAACTGGGACTTATATTTTGCGAGGATTTCCTTGTTGCGCGGACGATAGAAATTCTTGGCGGCGATTTCCTGTCCGCCCGGCTCGTAGAGATATTTGATGTAGGCTTCCGCCACCTCACGTGTTCCCTTGCGGTCCACAACCTCATCCACAACAGCCACAGAAGGCTCGGCAAGGATGGAAAGGGAAGGAGCCACAATCTCATAGTCCGGGGAATCCTTGAGGGTTATGAGTGCCTCGTTCTCCCAGGCAATGAGCACATCTCCCTGCCCACGCTGAACAAAACTGGTGGTTGCGCCTCGTGCGCCGGAGTCCAGGACCACTACATTCTTGAAGAGCTTCTTGATGAATTCCTTTACTTCCGCCTCGTTCCCGCCAAATTTCCTGCGGGCAAATTCCCATGCCGCCAGATAGTTCCAACGTGCGCCGCCGGAAGTCTTGGGGTTTGGCGTCACGATGGCCACATCGTCACGCACCAGATCATCCCAATCCTTGATGTTCTTTGGATTTCCCTTGCGGACAAGAAAAACAATCGTGGAAGTATAGGGAGCGGAATTGTCGGGGAATTTCTTGAGCCAATCCCCCTTGATGAGTCCCGCCTGAGCGATCTCATCCACATCGTAAGCCAGCGCCAGTGTCACAACATCCGCCTCCAGCCCTTCGATAACGGAGCGGGCCTGTTTTCCGGAACCGCCGTTGGACTGGGTGAATGTCATATCCTTGCCGGAACGCTCCTTCC
>JAFSWY010000442.1 GCA_017444295.1 Selenomonadaceae bacterium
CCAAGTGAAGAGTTCGGTGCGCAACACATCCATGGATTCCGGTCTGCGCTGCTGAAATTCCGACATTTGCTCGAGAAGCATAATTTTGGTTGTTTTATTTTATCGAATTCAACAATTTCATTTTATCAGATTCAATGAGTTTATTTTATCATATTCAAAATCATCCTGCAAATACGGAACAACTCTCGTTGCCGACCTGCAAACTGCATATAAAATAACATTTAAAAGATTTAAAATTTTAATCCGAGATAAGTATGAGAATTGCAATAGAATTAGAAAAAAGGATATGAAGACCGCATCAGCTGTCTTCATATCCCCTCGTTAGCGCATTCCAAATCACTCGGTCTTCTGACTCGGCAGGTCCTCAAGAACTTCCAGTGTCAAATCCATCCGGTAATCCCTCAATCCCCCGATGCAAACAGCACATTTTAGTCCCACGTCAGATTCTTGGGACTTGCAAGCTTGACGGTGCTTCCGACAGAATATGACGTAGAAGAGTGACTTGACGAGCTTTCCGAAGTCTCTATATACTGCCCGCCTGTTGTAATGATTATCTTCTGTGCGACAATGCTGCCGCTCACCTTGGCAGTGCCGTCAATCGTGATCTTTCCATTCGGAGCGTAAAGGATCCCTTTATAGTTCATATTGTTCGGAATGTGAATGTTTCCGTTTAACGACACAATCACAGCCGAGTCATCATTTCCGGGAGCCGGAGATTTTTCAAAACTGACCTGAATGTCACCGCCAACAACTATGGTCTTATACCATCTTGCCCACACATCGACGCTTGTTGCACTGCTCGGAACGACAGTGCTTCCTTGTGGGCAAAGTGCAGGAAAATGTGACGTGTCTGTCGATGAACTGAAATTGTACGCATTGCTGGAATCATCATAGTAAACATTGAGTTTCTCACGATCGGCATAGGACATGTCCTTTATGTTCTCGATGAATTCACGGATACTGGAATTATTTGCAACAGAGATATCAATCTCATCCCGATAATGCACATCCGGGCTTTCCTCTGTAGCCGTTGCCTTCCACTGCCAGCCTTCCTGATGCAAGTTGGATATGTTTTCCTTCACGAAGGATGTGCCGTTCTCATCCACAAATGTGAAAGTTTCCTGCTTGCCATCTGTCCCCCAGGTATATTTACCCCAAACACTTGGTTCAATGGTTTTGGTGACATAAACGTCTTTTCCGTCAATCTTTGTCCAGTAGTCCGAGGAAAAAGATGATCCACTGCTCAATAAATCCTTGTCCGCCCAAAGTTCTCCTGTCAGAACGGTATTTCTGCTGTTGTCGAACATGAGCTTGCCGTTTGTCATGATGTCGCCATCTACCGTCACATCATCCGTATGAAACCATATGCCGCAATCATTGGAGTTTCCATTGCCATTCATGTTGTAAGTGGATGAGCTATTGTGTGCAGCACACATCGCAAACTTGAACATCTCATCAGTAATCCCGCCACCAGTTGCAATGGCAACCACAGCATCCGCGCTTACAGCCTTGGACTGGGTATCCGGCATGAAAATCTTGAGAAAATAAATCGGTACATCTTCCGTCAGCTTTACACGATAGTAGGTCACACCCTCCACCGTTTGCATCTGATATTTCTCGTCGGAAAGCTGTTCTATGCCCAATTTATTGCTCTGGATGACGTTTCGGTCTACATATAACCGCGCCTCATCATCCGCGCTATCCTTGGACTGGTCTTGCGCATATGCAGCCCCTCCCGCCAACGCCGCCGCATCCGCCGCATTTTGCAGACGGGAATGATGGATATACAGATTGCCGAAATCAAAGGCAAGTCCCGTGCATGCCATCAAAAGCGGCAAAAGAAACGCCGTAAAGACAATGATTGCCCCACGTTGCCGCCAACATGTCAATAAGTTCCATCGCATCCTACAACCCTCCAGACATTTATCTTCCCAAGCGTTTCGCCGCTTCCTTGTATACTTCCATGTCTGCTCTCATAGCAATGATGATGATTTTCATCTGGCTTTCTTCTCTTTGGATTTGGTAGACAATGCGAAACCCTGCCTTTTTCAACTTGATTTTTAAACAGCCAGACAAGTCAATTCCTGCCTTATTTCCAAGCTCCACGCCATAGCCGCCTTCACTTTTGGGAAGGGGATTCTGTTGAACCTTCCGAATAGCTTTGGCTACCTGCTGTTTCACACTTCCGTCAAGCCCTTCAACGTCTTTCAGTGCTTCCGCATGATATGAAATTGTCCAGCTACTCAATTTCAACATTCTCCCAGCCTTCCAAATCCTTTTCAGTGAGTCCCATTCGTTCCAGTGCTTCCTGCTCCGTGTAATACTTTGCGGAGGAGTCTTTCAGTCTTCTATCCGCCTCTTTGGCCATGTTCCAGTCTGTCAGTTCATCCATTATCTTTGTATACAGTTCTTTCGGAATGAGCAAGCATCCAGTCCCAGAAATCTCCTTGGTTCCATTTCGCAGAACGTCCTGCAAGGTTTCCCTTGTGATACTGTCAAAAGTTACTGCATCCATATTCATCCCTCCCAAAACTTTTCCTTTCACCCGTTATACTCGCCTAAGCCTCATGCCCTCCCGCAATCCAATCCGCTCTGCCTCCCCTGCGGCGAGTTCCAGGGCCGCCCTTGCGCCCGGGCAGAGGCTCAGGCCAATCCACGGGCAAAGATGGGGAACGATTTTCAAGATGCGTCCCTCGTCGTCCAGATACAGGACATCAATGGCGAAGCGCATGAAGCACATGTGGACGCTGCTGCAAGGGGAGAGAAGCAGTCCCTGTCCTTGGGGAAGGTTTCTTCGCCCCATGAGACCCAGAAAACGTTTCAGAAAGGTGTCCGCTTCTTCTACATAAAGCGATATCATACCCGTTGTGCCTTCGATTCTCATTCTACGCAAAACCATCACCAAGTCAAAAATTCTTCAATAGAACCAGAACGGACGGCAGGAGGACAATGACAAACAGTGCTGGGAAAATGAACAGCACAAGGGGAAACAGAATCTTGACGGGAGCCTTCAGCGCCTCGGCCTTTGCGTGCTGGCGGCGGCGTTCCCGCATGTTGTTCGCCTGGTTTTCCAGCGTGTTTGCCATGCTTGTCCCCAGCCGCTCTGCCTGAATCACCGCCGTAGTGAAGAGATAGACCTCCTGCACGTCGCAACGCTGGGCCATTTGACGAAGGGATCGCGCCCTCGGCATGCCCATCCGAACATCCCTCTGCATCCGCACACACTCGTCGATAAAGGGTCCCTTCATACGAGCCACGATTTTCGACACGCCCCCGTCAAAAGCAAGACCCGCCTGCACACTGACGCAGAGCAAGTCAAGAAACTCCGGCAGCTGCCTCTGAATCAATTTTTGTCGCTTGCGGATGATGGAGTTCAAAATCGCAAAGGGCAGAAAGCCGCCAATCACAACGCCAAGCGTCAAGAAAGCTATGCGCCGGACGAAAGGAAAAGTCCCGTCGGACACGATCATGGTAGCAAGAAGGAAACACACTGCAATGGACAGAACCCAGCCACAGGCAAAGGCATTGACACTCCATACCCCAAGCTTCCCCGCCAGCATGATGCGATGCTCCAGCATGGCACGGATTCCCTTGGGAGCAAAGCGCATGAGCTGCTTGGTCAGGGACTGAAAGAAGGGAATGATTGTACGCTCCACAAAGGGAACTTCCCCGGGGTTGGCCGCCATGGCCTGCTCCGCCTTGGCCTTGGATCCGTACTGCAAGCTTCGGAGCCTCTGGTGCATCTGGGTCTTAGGGATCAACCGGGTCATGACAAAGAAGTAGACCAGCATAAAGACAAACAAGCCTACCGCCAGTGAGGCTGCCAATACGATTGCCATAACAGATCACCTTTCCTTCGCCATTCCCGGCTGCCCTTGGAAGATCGAGTTTGGAAGTTCTACGCCGTTCATCTTGAACTTCTCCAGGAAGCTGGGCTGGAGCCCCGTGGCCACATAGCTTCCCACGGACTTTCCGTTGTCGTCGATATAGGACTGCACATAGCGGAACAGATCCTGGAGGACAATGGTGTCCCCCTCCATCTTCTGCACCTCCGTCACATAGGTGATCTTTCGGCTGCCGTCCCGGATGCGGGACTGCTGGATGATGAGGTCGATGGCGGAGGAAATCTGCTCCCGGATGGCCCGCACCGGAAGTTCCATGCCCGCCATGAGAACCATGGTCTCCAGACGGGACAGGGCATCCCTGGGGCTGTTGGCGTGGGCCGTGGTGAGGGAACCGTCATGGCCCGTATTCATGGCCTGCAACATGTCCAACGCCTCCCCGGAACGCACCTCGCCCACGATGATGCGGTCGGGGCGCATGCGCAGGGCATTTCGCACCAGGTCGCGGATGGTAATCTCCCCGGTTCCCTCGATGTTCGCCGGCCGTGCCTCCAGTGTCACCACATGGGGCTGCTGGAGGCGAAGCTCTGCCGCATCCTCGATGGTGACGATACGTTCCCCCTCGGGAATGAAGCTGGACAGTACATTGAGGGTGGTGGTTTTTCCGGAACCCGTGCCCCCGGAAACCAGCACATTCAGCCGGGCCTTGACGCAGGCCTGCAAAAACATGGCCATGTCCTCGCTGAGGGTTCCGAAGCTAATGAGGTTTTCCACGGAGAGAGGCGTCTTGGAGAACTTGCGGATGGTAACGCAGGGTCCCACCAGGGACAAAGGGGCGATGATGATGTTCACGCGGGAGCCGTCGGCAAGACGGGCATCCACCAGGGGGGAGGACTCGTCAATGCGGCGGCCCAGGGGCGTCAAAATCCGTTCCACAATGTTCATGAGGTGGGCATCGTTATGGAACTGCACCTTCGTCAGGGAGAGCTTGCCCATCTGCTCCACGAAGATCTTCTTGGGCCCGTTGATCATGACCTCGGTGATGGTCTCATCCTTCAAAAGCGGCTCAATGGGCCCGAGACCCAGCATCTCGTCGCAGATATCGGCAATGATGCGGGTCCGTTCCCCTCTTGGCACCGAAAAGGGATTTTCCTCCAACACCCTCTGGCAGTAGGCGTCAATGAGCTCCTCCACCTCTTCCCGGGTATGCTCGGTGCCGGAGAGAATCCGCTGCTCCTCGGCGTTCATCTCGTCCACGATGCGGCGGTGGATGGCCAGTTTCAGCTCCTGATAGGCATCCTCGGTGGTCTCCGACTGGCGGCCCGCAAAAATCGGCCTCTGCCTTGCCCGCTCGCCCTTCGGCCGTCCAAGTCTTTCCAGCAACGCTGACATTCCTACCCCTCCATTCCATCAGGTTCCCGCTGTCTCATCGTGCATTGAGTATTGTATCTTGTATTCCGAAGGGAAAGATACTTGTCTCATAAGGCCATAGGCAGGGAAGTCCGTGTTCAATGTCGCTTTTATTGTCACCTTGACTGAACCGGAAACATTCCCGTCTTCGCCATTCGTTATTTTCTCAATCGTAAAACTGTCCCCCTCGCCCGACCAGGTATAAACACCCGTGCTTAATTGGGTGCTGTCTTTGTAATAGTCTTTTACCGTATCATAGTCAGTGCCAAGAGCCGCCTCCCGTGCACTGCTGCGAGCCACGTTGCTGAGGGTCATATAATCCTTGAACAAAAAACCAAAGTATATGATTCCGAAAACCAAAAACAGGAAGAAGGGTAGCACAAACGCGAACTCCACGATTGCTTGCCCCTTTTGTTGCCCCATGTTCTGCCCCTCCCCTATGAAAAATCAGCCTCCTGTCCACAGGAGGCTCCCACTCTTGCAAAAAAATCAGGGCGTGTCAAAAACTCTTTTTAGATTATATTTTAATTTTCAACACGCCCACAAATTATTCACCCGTCAAGTTCAATTACCTGATGTTGCCGCTCCCTTATCTAATTTAGTACCGACGTTTTGAAACACAGACTTGATTTTTTCGCCTATGTTATCATTCCCGACAAGATAACCGGCAATCACCACAACAAAGGCAAGAATCAACGCATACTCCACCATGCCCTGGCCTTTCTCCCCCAAATAAGGATCTACATACCGTATTTTGAGGTACTCCAAGATTTCTTTCATGAGAACTCCTCCTCCTATAAAAAATAAACATATCTATATCAAGCCCGTAGGCCGGATACCATTGATAAACTTTTCACTGGCCCGAAGTGTCGTCAAAGAGTCCCACCACCGAGCCGGTGATGTCGGAAATCGCTTGGCCGATTGCCGTATCTTCCACGAACACCGCCCCAATGACGATGACAACAGCGAGAACAAAGGCATACTCCACCATACCCTGGCCTTTTTCCGAAAATGCCTTTTCCCAAAGCATCCTTCGCCCTCCTTCAAGTCAAACTTCAATATCCACCACTTTCTGGATCACAAGGAAGCCGATAAGTTCCATAACAATTGCCCCGCCGATGGCCATCTGCCCAATGGGATCTTCCAAAAGGGGGCTCAGATAATCGGGATTGATGACGCTCAAGGCTGCTGCCAAGAAAATCGGAAGAGCCGCCAGAATGACACCGGAAAGCCTCCCCTGCGCCGTAAGCGCCCTGACCTCCCGTCTCATGCGAATGCGCTCGTTGATGGTATCGCTGATGGTGTCGAGTTTCTGGGCGAGGTTTCCGCCCACCTGACGCTGGATGAGGACGGCGGTCACCATCAGGGAGAAGTCCGGGCTGTCCACCCGTTTGTCCATGTCCTCCAGTGCTTTTTCTATCCGTGCGCCCACATTCATCTCCCGCATGACCCGGGCGAATTCCTCGCTGATGGGGGGCTCCATTTCCTTGGACACCAAGTCCATGGCCTGCAGGAAGCTGAAACCCGCCCGCATGGCATTGGCCACCATGGTGAGGCAGTCCCCCAACTGGTTCACAAAGGCCGTGCGGCGGCGGTTGATGCGGTAGAGCACATAGAACCACTCGCCGAGGACAGCCACAATGCCCACCAAAACTGCGGAAAAAGGCTGCAGTGTCAGGAGCAGTGTAGCCACGCCCGCCGCCACAGCACCGAAGAAAGCAATGACCAGAAACTCCGAGCCCAGGATGGGAAGCCCCGCCTGCTGCATCTTGAAGTCCAGCCCCTCGGCCTTTCGCACGCTTTGCAGCTTCTGGGCGATGCCCCTCACCATGTTCATCAGGTAGTCCGCGAAGCGCTCCTGGGGCTGGGGTGCCGTCACATCCACGGGACGGGGTGCCGCATCGGCATAGTAGCGCATTCTCTGGCTGATGGCCGATTTGTTGCGCCTGGCATATTCCAGGAAGAACACGAACATCAGGAAAATCAGAAGGCCGCAGACGACGGCTGCCACGATAATCATGTTCTGTCTCACCTCGCCCGCCGCCGCCCGATGATCTCATCGGCCAGACGGTTGATATTGTCCGCAAACACCGTGCCGGATCGGTCATCCACTGCCATGCGGCCATTGTTCGCCGCCGCAGACACCAGCAGGAACTCGTTGGGAAGGATGGCATCCACCGGGAAATCCATCTCCCTGGACAGCCACTGGCGCTGCTCGTCCGTGCAGGGCTCCACCCGGGTGAACACAGGCTTGACCCTCTGCTCGTAATCCGGCCATGCCTTGAAGATCTCCATGGCGCGTCTCATATGCTGTATCTCAAAGCCGCCGCTGATCATGGCCACGAGATAGGTCTGGGTGGAAAGCTCCGCCGCCGATACCGAAACGGGGTTGAATCCCGGCGGCAGGTCGATGAGCACATAGCGGAACAGGCTCTGGGCCATGCGCACCACTTCCTCGAAGGGCTCGATATCCACCAGCTCCGCATAGTCCGGTTTCTTCGTGCCGCAGAGAATGCGAAGGTTCTCCACCTCCGGCACATCCACGAAATAGGAATTCAATGTGATAGGGGAGAGGAATTCGATATCCCGCACCGCCTCCACAATGGTGCTCTGGGGGGAGAGATTGAAGAAGACCGCCATGTCCCCGAACTGCAGGTCCGCGTCGATGATGCCCACGCCTTCCCCGCTCTTCCGTGCAAGGCTCAGGGCGAGATTCGCCACCAGCGTGGTCTTGCCGCTCTTCCCCTTGGGGCTGAAAAAGGCCAG
>JAFSWY010000443.1 GCA_017444295.1 Selenomonadaceae bacterium
GCGGCAGGTCAGGGTCATGTCCCAGGAAGAAAAGGTTTCCTATGACGGGATTACCATTGAAGAATCATCGAATGGGGAAAGGGGTGAGTCCCCGAGGTTCTACAAGAAGAGCGCATTTGATGGAAATGGCATCCGGCTCCGTCATATTGTCCTTGATACCGGAAGCCGCGGCTGGCTGGGGTGGCTGATCGGCGGCCTTGCCGTAGCGGCAGTGCTGGCCTTTGTCTTCCTTGTCGCTTTGCCGATTGTCCTTGTCCTGGCGGCAGTGGCAGCTGTCGTCTGGTTCCTGCTGAGCTTTTTGCGGGGATACTAGGGCGTGTTGAAAAACTGTCTCGCTGTATTGCACTGTTTCCGTTTTTCAACACACTCTAGGCTGCTCACTTTAGTTTCTATAAGGATTTTCTATAGTTCTATAAGTTTTTTCTATGGAAAAAGCTGAACAATAGAGTTATAATAAGTATATCGTGTGTATATATCTATGTTTTTAGGAGGCGTATTTGATGCTGACCGCGATAACGAAAGATTATCCGCTCAACCGGGAACTCCAGTCGAAGATCGATCTCATACTGGAATCCCATGACAACGACCCCACACAGATTGTCGGCATCCTGCTGGAAGTGCAGGATCTGGATGATCGCCATTACGTGCCGGAGCCAACAGCCTACTATCTTGCAAAGAAGCTGGGGATTCCCATCACCCAGATTTTCGATTGCCTGAGCTTCTATGCGCAGCTGTCGGCAACGCCCCGGGCAAAGTATCCCATTCAGGTCTGCAATTCCCCTGCCTGCCGTGTGAATAAGGTGGACACGAAACGCCTTCTTGGAACATTGGAGCGCCTGTTGGACATCAAGGTGGGCGAGACCACTTATGATGGCCGTTTCACACTGGAGACCATCAGCTGCTATGGCGCCTGCGACAGGGCGCCTGCCGTGCGAATCAACGGCAAGGTCTACGAGCATCTGGATACCCAGGAAAAAATTGAGGCGCTTCTGCGCTCCTTGCCTTGAGGAGGTGTTCCCACATGAGAGATATCAAGTTCCTTACCAAGAATTTTGGAAAATATGATACGAATTCCATTGGCTCCTATATGAGCATTGGAGGGTTTGAGGCCCTCAAGAAGGCCGTGAACATGGATCCCCAGGAAATCACGGACCTCATTGCCTCCGTGAAGGTCAAGGGCCGCGGCGGCGCGGAGTATGACCTGGGACGCAAGTGGTCCCAGGCCAGGGAAGTGAGGGGGGAGAACAAGATCATCATCTGCAATGCGGATGAGGGAGAAACCACGACCTTCAAGGATCGAGTGCTTCTCAAGAACGATCCCTTCAATCTCATTGAGGCCATGATCATCGCCGGCTATGTGGTGGGAGCTACGGAGGGCTTCATCTACATGCGGGCCGAGTATTTCTGCTATCGCGCCTCGATCCTGTCGGCCATCCGTCAGGCGAAAAACTACGGCTTCCTGGGCACGAACATTCTGGGAAAGGGCTTTGACTTCAACATCAGGCTCTACTCCGGCGCAGGGGCCTATGTCTGCGGCGAGGGTACGGCACTCATCCGTTCCATTGAGGGCAAGGCGGGACGTCCCCGCATGAAACCGCCCTTTATCAAACAGAGTGGCGCCTTTGCCCGTCCGACCTGCCTCAACAACGTGGAGAGCCTCTCCATCGTGCCCCATCTTCTCATGGACACGGAGGGTGTTTACGCATCCTGTGGCGGCGGGGGATCCATCGGAACGAAGCTCGTCAGCGTGGCGGGCAACGTGAACTGCCCCGGCACCTTTGAGATTCCCTTCGGCACCCCGGTGAGGGAGATCATCTATGATCTGGCGGGAGGCGTCCAGAAGGACCGCAAGATCCGGCTCATCCAGTTCGGCGGCGCCTCCGGGAAGATTGCCGACGACTCCATCCTCGATACGCCTTACACCTATGAGGACCTGCGTGCTGCCGGTGTCATGGTGGGCTCCGGTGGTATCCTTGTCATTGACGAGCGCACCAGTGTGCTGGATTTCCTTCGCATGAACCAGGAATTCTTTTCCGAGGAGAGTTGCGGCCAGTGCACTCCCTGCCGGGAGGGCAATCTCCACATCAAGATCATTCTCGACAAGATGGCGGAAGGCACTGCCACGGCGGAAGACATCCACATGATGAAGAAGATTGCAAAGGTCATGTCCATGTCCTCCCTCTGCGGGCTGGGAGAGACTGCCCAGAACACACTCATGTCCGCCATGAAGGTATTCCCGGAGGTCTTTGAAGCCGGAGGTGCGAAATAATGTCAGAAACAATGTCCAAGGAAATGGTACATCTCACCATAAACAATATCCCCGTGGAGGTTCCCAAGGGAACCAAGATCATGCAGGCGGCGCAGCAGATTGGCATCGACATCCCGCATCTCTGCTACCATGAAGACCAGCGCATCAAGGCTCATTGCCGCCTTTGTTCCGTGGAGGTCACGGGCAAGCGCCGCCTTTTGGCCGCCTGTTCCACGGAAGTCTGGGATGGCATGGAGGTCCATACGGATACTCCCATTGTCCGGGATACCCAGGTGGCAATCCTCCAGCTCATGCTGGCCAACCATAACAAGGACTGCCTGAGCTGCCCGCGCAACCAGAACTGCGACCTCCAGAGGCTCTGCAGCCGCTTCAATATCATGAGATCCCATCTCCCCAGTGTCGTGAAGCATGAGCCGCGCATTAGCACGAACCCGAGTATCGTCCGGGATCCCTCGAAGTGCATCCGTTGCGGCCGCTGCGTCCGTGCCTGCAAGGACGTGCAGGGCATCGCTGCTCTGACCTACGCCTATCGCTCCAACGACATCACGGTCACCACGGCCTACAACAAGCCCATGGAGACCACGGACTGCATCCTCTGCGGCCAGTGCAGCCTTGTCTGCCCCACGGGTGCCATCGTGGAGAAGGACGACACGGATGCCGTGCTGGATGCACTGCAGGATTCCTCCAAGCATGTCATCGTCCAAGTGGCTCCTTCTGTCCGTGTGGCCCTTGGGGATGCCTTTGGCATGGAGCCCGGCGAAATCGTCACGGGGCAGATGGTCACGGCCTTGAAGCTCCTGGGCTTCGACAAGGTCTTTGACACGAATTTCGGCGCAGACCTCACCATCATGGAGGAAGGCTCGGAGTTCCTGCACCGTCTCAAGAATGGCGGGGTTCTCCCCATGATTACCTCCTGCAGCCCGGGCTGGGTCAACTATCTGGAGAAGAATTTCGGAGACTTTACAAAGCATCTTTCTTCGGCGAAATCCCCCATGAGCATGTTCGGGGCCGTCGCCAAGACCTATTACCCGGAGAAGGCAGGCATCGACCCGAAGGATGTCTTCACGGTGTCCATCATGCCCTGTACGGCGAAGAAATTCGAGGCCTCCCGCCCGGAGATGGGAAGGAACGGCGTTCCGGACGTGGATATCGTTCTCACCACCCGCGAGCTCATCAAGCTCATCAAGTACGTGGGCATCACCTTCCAGAATCTCCCGGAGAGCGAATTTGACAGTCCTCTTGGCACGGGGAGCGGTGCAGGGGCCATCTTCGGAGCCACCGGCGGTGTCATGGAGGCAGCCCTCCGCACCGTCTACGAGAAGTTTACGGGTCAGACTTTACCCAGGCTGGAATTCGAGGATGTGCGCGGCTTCCAGGGCATCAAGGAGGCAGAGGTGGACCTCGGGGAGCGCAAGGTCAAAGTGGCCATTGCCCATACCTTGAAGAACGCCCGCGTCGTCATGGAGCAGGTGAAGAAGGGGCAGTCCCCCTATGACTTCATCGAGATCATGGCATGCCCGGGCGGCTGCATCGGCGGCGGCGGACAGCCCATCGGCACGACCAACGCCATCCGCAAGAAGCGCATGGAGGCTCTCTACCGTCTCGATCAGTCCCTCCC
>JAFSWY010000444.1 GCA_017444295.1 Selenomonadaceae bacterium
CAGGAGAAAGCCTCCTTGGGGCAGGAATTGGCGGTGCTGGTGGAGATGACGCAGAACTGCATCGCCGAGAACGCCCGCATTGCCCAAGACCAAGGGGAGTACCAGAAACGCTACAACGGCTTGGTGGAACGGTATGAGAAAGCCAAGGCACGGTTCGATGAGGTGACGGCGACCATTGCCCAACGGTCAGCCAAGGGAGAGAGGCTGGCGGGGTTCATCAGGACGCTTGAGGCGCAGAGAGAGCCTGTCGCGGAGTTCGATGAGTGGCTCTGGGGCGCAATGGTGGATTGTGTGACGGTGGGTGCGGATGGCGGCATGACGGTGGTGTTCCGGGATGGGACGGAGGCGAGTACATAAATATTGCGATTTTTCAAATATACTACAACTCGCATCATTTTTTTAAGAATACCTGTCTTGAGGAACCTCGTACTTACTCCGTACAAACTCCAAGAAATGTTGCGTTACCTGGGAGAGGGCGTGGTTTTTCTTCCAAGCCAGCACATGCCCCGTGATGCGCTCCGGCAGAAACGGGCGAAAGCAAAGACCGGGCATTGGGCGTATGGTAAAGGCGCCCTCGACGCAAATGAGGTATCCAATGCCTTGTTTTGCAAGAAGCAATCCGTTGGTGGGTAGATTGTGGGAGGCAACAATGTTAAGTCGATTTCCCTCAACTTCCAACCATCTGGAAATCTCTTCGATGACAATGGTACGTCGTGGGATGATGATGGGCAGCCCCTGTATGTCTTTCGTGGTAATCGCTTCTTTTGGAGCGAGGGGCGAATCCTCACGCATGGCGATACCCCATTTTTCATAGCAGGGCAAGCGAAGAAAATTGTATTTTGCTACCTCTACTGGCTCTAACAGGATGCCAAGGTCGATATTGCCACGGTCTATTTTCTCCCGGATGTCGTTGCCGTCCGCACTATACAGCTCATATTTGACGGAAGGAAAATTCTGGCTGAATGCGGCCATGATTTCCGGCAAAAGGCGCGATGCGATGCTTTCCACACAAGCAATAGTCACGGTTCCCTGCATTTGCGCTTTTTGCTCGGCGATTTCCCTACAGGCTTTGTCGGCAAGTTGAGCGATTTCCTTTGCTCTTTGCTGGAACAAGAAACCGCTGTCAGACAGAGTTAACTGCTTATGTTTACGCACGAACAGCTCTGCCCCTAAATTTTTTTCTAAATCCATAATCTGGCGTGAAAGGGTCGGCTGAGTGATGTGGAGGTCTTTGGCCGCTTGAGTCATATTCCCCGCTTGGGCAACAGCCAGAAAATATTTCAATACGCGAATATCAAGTTCCATTCATGATGCCTCCTGTTATAATTGTTTCTACCCTAATGATAACAGAGTTTTATTTTTTTCATCAATGCTTAAAAGGCATTTATTAGAATACAAAATAGGTATTGGACAGAAAAACGATTTGTTATTATACTGTGAACATGAAATAAACAAGCATGATGCGTATAAAATCGGGAGGTTATGTAATGAAACTGTATGGAAAGAAAATCATTGCTGCCTTGTGCGGCGTAGCGTTCTTGGCATCGGGCATGGTGCAGGTTTCGGCGGCAAGCCGGGAAGGAGAGAGCAGAGTGGCAAAGAAAATTTTGCAGACAGCAGGAAGAGACGCTTTGGGGGATTTCGCCCCGGATTTTGCGCGTTACAACGATGATATTCTCTTCGGCGAGGTCTGGTCGAGGAACGATGTGCTTTCCCTCCATGACAGGAGCCTCATTACGATTTCTGCCCTGGTGGCCAGCGGTATCATCGACAGTTCCTTGAAGTACCATATACAGACCGCAAAGTCGAACGGAGTGACCAAGGCCGAGATGGTGGAAGCCATCACTCAGCTTGGCTTCTATGCAGGCTGGCCGAAGGCCTGGGGAGCTTTCCGCATGGCAAAGGAAGTCTATGCCGATGATTGACGGGAGGCATAAGATGATGAAACGAATTTGCATGATTGCATTGTCGCTATTCATGCTTCTGTCTATGACAGGGTGTGGCAGTTCGGACGCATCAGACAGCGGACAAAGGGAGACAGGAGAAAAAACTTCAACCACTGCACAGGTGTCTGACAAGCCGCAAACGGAAACGGGGAAAGCACTGGTAGTTTATTTCTCCTGTACGGGAAACACGAAGAGAGCAGCACAGTATGCGTCTGATATTCTCGGTGCAGATCTTTATGAGATAACGCCGGAGGTTCCCTATACTTCAGACGATTTGAATTACCACGATGAAAGAACAAGAGCAACGGTGGAGCAGAAGGATTCCTCGGCGCGACCTGCCATTGTCGGCGATGTGGCGAATTTCAATCAATATAGTACGGTAGTGCTGGCGTTCCCGATTTGGTGGGGACAGGAACCTCGCATTCTCGATACATTTATGGAAAGTCACGATTTCGGAGGAAAGACCGTTGTGCCCATGTGTACCTCGAACAGTAGTGATATGGGTTCCAGCGCAGTTTATTTAGAGGAACTCACAAAAGGTTCTGCAAAATGGCTAAAGGGGAAAAGGTTTCCGGTCAATGCCTCCAAGGAAGATATTCACTCGTGGCTTAACGATATAGGACTGGCAAAGTAATTTTTTGAAAGAGCGTTGGGGAGATAGAAGGATATGGATTCTTCCATGAAACGCCGCTTTTCCGAGCGGGCGCTCAGGGCGATGATGCTGCCGCTGTTTGCAGAGCAGTTGCTCGTCATGCTGGTGGGCATCGTGGATACACTCGCCGTCAGCTATGCCGGAGAAGCCGCAGTGTCAGGCGTTTCCCTGGTGAATCAGTTCAACATTATTTTCATCTATCTGTTCCTGGCACTTGCCTCCGGTGGCACTGTGGTCATCAGCCAGTATATCGGCCGCAGGGAAAGGGAAAACGCGGGGGAGACAGCAAGCCAGCTCCTTACCTTTAGCGCCATCTTTTCCCTGGCCGTTGCTGCTTTGGTTTTGGCGGGCAAGGAGATGCTTTTAAGCCTGCTTTTCGGCAGGGTAGAGCCGGAGGTGATGGAAGCCTGTGTCACCTATCTTGAAATCTCTGCCTATTCTTATCCGGCCCTGGCCATCTATAATGCCGGGGCAGCCCTGCAGCGCAGCATGGGCAGGACGAAGACCACCATGTATATCTCGGTGCTTGCCAATATCATCAACATATTTGGCGATTTCGTCGGTGTGTTCGTCCTTGGCGCCGGAGTGGTCGGCGTAGCTTATCCCTCCTTGCTTGCCCGCTTGTTTTCGGCGGTGGCTGTCACCCTTTTGTGCTTTGAGCAGAAAAGTGAGTTTTTTTACCGTTGGATGTTTATTCTCCAATGGAATGCAAGCCTTATGCGCCGCATTTTATCCATTGCCGTGCCCAACGGCATCGAGAACGGGGTGTTTCAACTGGTCAAAGTAGTCTTGACCAGCATGGTGGCACTCTTTGGCACTTACCAGATCGCGGCCAACGGCGTAGCTCAAAGCATCTGGTCGTTGGCGGCTTTGGTCGGCGTAGCCATGGGGCCGGTGTTCATCACCGTGATTGGGCAGTGTGTTGGAGCAGGAGACTTGGAGGCTGCCGAGTATTATTTCAAAAAACTGGGGAAATACACCTTGGCTGTTTCAATAGGTTGGAATCTCATCATCTTGGCACTTACGCCCCTTGTGTTGGAGTTCTATGTATTGGAGCCGGAAACCAAGCAGCTGGTCTTGCTCCTTGTGCTCATCCACAATGTGTTCAATGCAGGGGCATTCCCCTATTCCGGGGCGTTCAGCAACGGACTGCGGGCGGCGGGGGATGTGAGGTTCACCATGAAGGTTTCCCTAGCCTCAACCATCGGCGGCAGACTTTTTCTCTCCTATGTGCTGGGGGTCGTTATGGACATGGGGGTGATCGGCCTCGCCTGGGCCATGGCGGCAGATTGGACAATCCGCGCTCTTTTATTCCTGTGGCGGGAGCAGACGGGCAAATGGAGAGAATTTCAGGTGATATGATTTTTTATGACGAGGAGGTTTACGGACATGAAATATTTTTTTGCGCTGATGCTGTCACTTGGCTTGGTGGCAGCTCCTGCCTTGGCAGCGAACGGTTTGCGGGCGGCAGAGGCGAGTGCGGCGGAGCATAAGATACTGGTGGCATATTTTTCCTGGGGCGGAACGACGGAAAGGATAGCGGAGCGCATCCGGAAGGAGACGGGCGGCACGCTTTTCAGAATTGAGCCGAGTACCCCTTATCCCACAGCATATCAGGCTTGCCTCGATGCCGCCAGCAAGGAGGTAGCCGAAAAATCCCGCCCCGCCATCAGGTCGCAGGTCGAGGGCATGGATTCCTACGATGTAGTGTTCCTTGGTTTTCCAATTTGGTGGTACAATGCACCCATGATTATAGATACCTTCCTTGAATCCTACGATTTCGCCGGCAAGACGGTGATTCCCTTCTGTACCAGCGGCGGCAGTCCCATAGGTGTCGCCATGGACAAGATTCGCCTGCATTGCCAAAGTTCCACGGTTCTGGATGGATTGACGGCCAATGGCAGCGTAAATGTAGAATCGTGGGTGCAGAAATTGGGGTATGGAAAATAATGCGGAACATTTTTTAGGAGGCAAAAGCAAATGGCAGATACAATGAAGGCGGCGGTGCTGACCGGAGCGCAAAACATCGAGATCAAGGAACTTCCTGTGCCGAAACTTGATGAGGGAGAAATCGAAATCAAGGTGTCGGCTTGCGGTGTTTGCGGCAGTGATATCCACATGTGGAAAGCCGGCAAGGGCTGGGGCAAAAATATGAAGGACTTCGTTATGGGGCATGAATTTTGCGGCGTTGTGACGAATCCCAATGGCAGCGACTTCAATGTCGGAGATCGTGTCGTGTTCTGGGCGAACCTCTACTGCGGAGAATGCGATATGTGTCGTGCGGGATTGGAGCATCTTTGCCGCGATGTGAACGGAACGAACTACATTGGTTTTGTCTGCAATGGTGCATATGCCGAAAAATTCGTCGGCAAGGCAAAAAATGCCTATCGTTTGCCGGATTCCGTCTCGGATGTGGCAGCAGGACTGATTGATCCGCTTATGGTGGCCTATCATGCCATAAGAAAATCCGGCATCAAGCTGAACTCCAAGGTGTTGGTGGTCGGCACGGGCATCATTGGGACAATGATTGGGGAACTGGCGAAAAAACAGGGCGCAGCTTATGTTGCGATGTCCAAACGTAATGACCGCAAACTCGCTCGCGCCAAAGAAGCCGGGTATTTTGATGCCTATTTCGATGAAGGAGAGCCGGATGTGCGCCGTAAAATGATTGAGGCGACAAAGGGCGGCTTTGATGTGGCTTTTGAGGTTGTGGGAGCAGAAAGCACATTGGACGCCTGTATTCATACGGTAAAGCCCGGCGGAACTGTGGTAATGATCGGAAACAGCATGACAGAGACAATCCCCGTAAACATCAACCGCGCTGTTTTGCAGGAAGTCAATCTCCTTGGCAGTGTTTCCTGCACCCGCGAAGAATTTACGGGAACCATTGACCTTATTGCAAACGGCATCATCGATCCCGAACGGTATGTGACAGATATCGTATCTTTGGAGGAACTGCAATCAACTTTTGAGCGGCTTATCTCTAAGACCGACCCCATCCTGAAAGCCGTTGTGAAACCATAAGAAAGGCTCAGTTGGAATATGAAGAAATTGCTTTTTGCCATGATTGCGGCAAGCGCGATTGCAGGCATCGTATGTTATGCAGGAAATCCGTCGGAGAATGAAGGCGTGGCATCTGTCAGCACTGCCGCCCAGGAGATTGCAGAGCCGTCGAAGGAAATGGCAAGCACTTCATCGGTGGTAATTGTTCGCGCCGGGGAAAACGTGCTGCACGCCGAATGGGAGAATACGGAGCTTGCACGGGAAATACAAACACATTTTCCGCTGACGGTTGATATGATTCACTATGGCGGGCGCGAATATTACGGTTCCCTTGACTGGACTCCCATGTATAGCGGCAAGGGCAGGCTGAGCTTTGAGAACGGGGATATTACCTATTGCGCCAAGAACAATACTTTGGCCATCTTTTATGACCAGACCGATCACCCGGACTTGACGATGGAAGTAATCCGTGTAGGCAGGATCAAGGCCGAAGATCTGGTTGCGATGCATCGGTTCGGCAATCGGGAAGAATTTACATTTGTTGTTCCATGAATGGGAGATGAGAAGTTTGAATCGCAGGGAATTTGTGAAACTTTCCGGTATGGGGCTTGCTGCAGCATTCCTGGGTGGTTGCGGAGTTTCTGTGCTGGAAGGCAAGCAGGAGACGGCGGCAGCGGCGCAGACGGAATCTTCGCTCCTTGCCTATCAGGTTCAGGACGAAAGTGCCCCCGTTGTCCATATCACACGGAAAGTGGATGCACAGTCCATGCTACGGGCATATGAAAGCGCAGAAAAAGAACTTTCCGGCAAAGTCGGTATAAAACTGACCTTTGAGACACCGGGAGGGCCGTACCTCAATCCGCAGCTTTTGAGCAAAGTGCAAGAACATCTCCATGGAACATTTCTTGACTCCAACGGCTTCTCGCCACCTCGCAACACAACGGAAGGTCATCTGAAAGTGGCGGAAGAGCACGGTTTTACAGCAATCGGCCCCGTGGATATTCTCGATGCTGAGGGTGAGATGGATCTTCCCGTAACAAATGGGAAGTACCTGAAATATCATCGCACCGGTTCCCATTTTGCAAACTACGATGCCCTGCTTTCCGTGGTTCGCTTCAAGGCGCATCATATTCGCGACTACGGCGGCACCCTCAAGAATCTGACCATCTGTCTCGCATCTACCTCCGGCAAGGCCATCATTCACAGCGCAGGGCGGGATGAAGTAAATTACAGTCCTGTGGATATGGAGGAATTTCTGGAATCCATGGCGGATGCAGCCAAGGCGGCTGTGGATGCCAAAGCAGGGCGCTGGGTGTTTCTCAATGTCCTGTGCGGGCTTCAGCCGGATGATGATTGCGCAGATGCCGAGCCGTTGCCGGATATCGGCATACTTGCATCCCTTGACCCTGTGGCCGTTGACCAGGCGGCGGTGGATTTTACCTTCGGTGCCGCTCCTTCGGAAGATGTGCGAAAGAAGTGGGAGGAGAAGCACAATGTCCGTCTCCTGCAATATGCCGAGGAGAGGGGAATCGGCAAGCGCCATTACCGGCTGGAAGAAATTGTTTGATTTGAAATTACGGAGGAAATGACAATGAAAATGAATTGGATGAAGAAAACGGGACGCACATTGCTGGCTGCTGCACTCCTTGCGGGCCTGGCTTCCTTTGCCATGCCCACGGCGGATGCGGCAAAAAACATCAAGGATTTGTCCACGCCGGAGGAAATCACGGCGGAACTTCAAAAAGAAGGCGGCGCAGTTTATCCCATCGGCGAGCCGAACACGGGCTACGCGAAATACTTCACGGGCAGAAGTTTCCTTTATCCCATGGAAAGCAAGTTCGTGAATGTGGCCAATGTGACCTTCGAGCCGGGCTGCATCAACTTCTGGCATAAGCACCACGGCAGCTGCCAGGTATTGGCAGGGATGTCAGGGAAAGGCTATTACCAGATCTGGGGCGAGGAGCCGAAAGAACTTCTGCCGGGGGAGAGCGTCACCATTCCGGAGGGCGTGAAGCACTGGCACGGAGCCCAGAACCACAGCTGGTTCCAGCATCTTTCCATTTTCCAGGAGGGTGCTACTACAGAGTGGCTGGAGCCGGTAGACAAAGCGGAATACGCCAAGTTAAAGTAAAGCGGATTGCGGGGTATGTGCTATGAAGAAATCTCGTTTGGCAAAACAGCTATTGGCCGCACTTGTCTGCGGCACATTCATGGCGATGAACGGAGACGTGTCCCTGGCGAATGCCGCTCCCGTGCCATCCAAGGCACCGGCGGAAACCATCAGGGCGGATCAGCTTTCGGAAGCCTGGGACAAGGTATTCCCGGAGGACAGCCGCGTCACGCATCATAAGGTAACGTTCCACAATCGCTACGGCATCACCCTGGTAGGTGATCTCTATATGCCCAAGTCCATGAAGCCGGGGGACAAACTTCCGGCCATTGCCATGGCGGGGCCTTACGGTGCAGTAAAGGAACAGGTTTCCGGTCGTTATGCGCAGGAAATGGCGGCGCGAGGTTTTCTCACCCTGGCCTTTGATCCATCTTTTACCGGGGAAAGCGCAGGCGAGCCACGCAACACGACCTCGCCAGACATCAGCACCGAGGATTTCTCGGCGGCAGTGGATTACCTTGCCAACCATGAAAACGCCGACACTGATCGCATCGGCATCCTGGGGATCTGCGGATGGGGCGGCTTTGCCCTCAACGCCGCTGCCATGGACCCTCGCATCAAGGCAACTGTGACCTCTACCATGTATGACATGAGCCGCAATATTGCCAATGGTTATTTCGACAATGGCAAGGATGCGGCAGCCATCCAAAAAGAGCGCAAGGCAGCCCGCCAATCCATCAGCGCACAGCGGACAGCAGATTACAAAAACGGTACTTACCAGATGGCCGGAGGCGTTCCCACGGAGGTGACGGAGGATATGCCCCAGTTTGTCAAGGATTATCACGACTTCTACCAGACCAAGCGCGGCTACCATCCCCGCTCCTTCGGCTCGACCACCGGGGCAACGCTCAGTTCGCTGCTGGACTTCATGGCTATGCCGCTACTTACTTATGCGAATGAGATAGACTCTCCCGTTTTGATGTTGCACGGCGAAAAGGCGCATTCTCGCTATTATAGTGAGGATGCTTTCAAAAAACTTACTGGTAACAACAAGGAACTTTACATCGTGCCAAATGCGGTGCATACTGATCTGTACGACAAGATGGATGTGATACCATTTGACAAGGTTGAGACATTCTTTAAGCAAAACTTGAAGTAAGCAAGGAAGGAACTTGTTAGGGAAGCTTAGGGGGGTGCATAAATCCCCATCGAGGGGGTGCAAATGCACCCCCTTCTCTTTGTGTCGAAGCCTTATCCCGTGCGGCTTCCGAGGCATACTTGCTTAACGATAGGCAGGGGGTGCAAGGGGGTTCATCGTTAATCGAGTATAGGGGGTGCATCGTTATTTTGTATCAGCTTAGGAAAATTGCACAAACCACAAGATGTGGTATTATTCCACGTTATCCGTTCACTAAATATACGGATATTATACATCATATCCGTCCTGTTTTCCAGCTTTTGTTACTGATTTGTTACCTTGTTCCATG